>NZ_ANNO01000140.1:0-34802 GCF_000409565.1 Pseudochrobactrum sp. AO18b | reverse complement strand
GGGGGGGCTTTTTTGTTTCCGGAGCGTGAATTATTTGCGCAATTCGGCTTCAATTTCATCCAGAACCTTGTCTTTGCCGATACCGGTCAGAAAGGCGAGACCTTTGATGACCGGTTTGGTCACAGATGCTGAAATCGGTGTGGTCGAGACGATGAAATCCACATTATCAGCAAGAGACGGCACTTCCGTAGCTTTGGCCTGCTGAGCGTTGAAAGTGAGACCGCGCTTTTTCATTTCCTCGGTTACAGTGGCATTCACCGCTGTTGAGGTGGCGATGCCGGTGCCGCAGGCAAAGAGAATGGTTTTCTGTTTAGCCATGAGGTCGCTCCTTATAATATTATTTAACCGAGTAGTTTTTTAAGGTCGTCTGTTGTCTGTGCCAGTTTCAGCCCGTCGAGAATCTCCGGTGACTGAATTGCGCCCATGATAGATTGCAGTGTTTCAATCTGCTTGTCCTTATCATTGATGGCAAGCAGGAACACTGTGCCGACGCCGACTGTTTCATCCGGATCTTCCATATTTGCGAAATCAACCGGAGTTTTCAGCGTGGCCATGGCAATTGCTGCTTTCAGCACATGCTCAGGATCAGTATGCGGCACAGCCACATTGTCAGTGCGCTCCAGCGGCAGGCCGGTCGGCATGGATTGTTCCCGTTTCACAACCGCATCGGCATAGCTGTCTTTGACATAGCCGAGCTGATGCAACCGGCTGGCCAGGAGACGGATAACCTCCTCATTGGTTTTTGCCTCAACGCCGAGCAGAATTGCGTCAGCTGTAAGGGAATTGAAGAGGCTGGTAGCCATCCTGTTTCTCCGTTTACTATGAATATTGTGCATTTACCCCGCGATAACGGGGTAAATGCTTGAGATGATTATCAGGCTGCGGCCTGATCTGCAGGTTCATCAGCGGCACCGGCTGCACGTTCCCAAGCCAGCGTATTGCGGCGGTAGAGTACAAACAGAGCAGCCACAACCACAGCCAGCACGCCGATACCGGCAACGCCAAGCCACTGAATTGCTTCAATGATAACATATGGAATCCACAGGAAGCCATCGACCACCGAAGTAATCTGCAAAGCATTATCCGGCAGCTTGAAGCCCGAAGAGACGGCGGCGCTGGTGAACAGCGGTGCCAGAGCATTAGCCACATAGAAGCCGATTGTCAGCGTGATTGTACCGACAATAACCATGCGGAACACATTGCCTTTCAAAAGCGGGGCGGTAAGCGCCACGATGAAAGGAATAACCGCAAGATCAGCAAACAGGATAACGCGGTTACCCGGCAGGATAACCGAGAGCAGGATGGCAATCGGCACAAGGATCAGCGATGAAGAAATCGCAGCCGGATGACCGATCAGGATTGCTGAATCAAGGCCCACCAGCAATTCGCGGTCGCCGGTGCGCTTGCGCACAAATTCCTGCGCGGCATCGGATACCGGCAACAGGCCTTCCATCAGAATTTTCACCATGCGCGGCAGCAGCAGCATTACAGCGGCCAGTGTCATACCGGTGCCGAGAACTTTAGCCAGTACCGTGCCGAAATCACCGGCATTGTAGAAAGCGATGGTTCCCAGAACCAGACCGATAATCAAGCCGAGCACTACCGGCTCCCCGAAAACACCGAAGCGGCGTTCAATGGTTTCTGTGCTGATATTGACTTTGTTAATGCCCGGAATACGGTCGAGAACCCAGTTTACGACAATGGCAATCGGCAGAATTTGCGCCGATGCAATATGCGGAACAGAAATGCCTGGTACATCATAGAATTGCTGAACGGCACGCGCTGACCAGTCGGCAAACAGCAACGACAGCGCGGCAACCAGTGCTGCAATGGCAATACCATAGGCCAGATTGTCGGTCGCAGCGACAACGAGCGAGCCGATAAAGGCGAAGTGCCAGAAGTTCCACACGTCAACATTGAGTGTGCGTGTCCAGCGCATCAGCAGCAATGCAATATTGACCGCGATGCCGACCGGAATAACCCACAGGCCGACGGAAGAGCCGAAGGCAATGGCGGCGGCAGAAGGCCAGCCCACATCAACAATGTCACGCTTGATACCGGTATTGGTAACGATTGCCTGAGCCACTTCACCGATTGAGGTGAACATCAGGCCAAGCACCAGATTGATACCGATAAAGGCAACGCCGATGGTGACGGCGGCACGAAACGCCTTGCCGACCTTTGCCCCAAGGATGACGGCGATAATAAAGATCACGATTGGCAGCAGGACTGTTGGCCCCAGTGTATCAATCGCGGATTTCAAGCCATTCAGGAATTCATTCATATCTCCAAGCCTCCCGGGATATGTAAGAGCGTTATTATGTTGTGATGCAACATTTGTTTTTTAGTTAATACCAAAGTGTATCTGCGAAATTTATATCCAAGTCAATCGGGGGCAAATATGACCTGAAGAATTTCGCTCTTAATAAGCCGTGTTTTTAGCGGAAAATATACAGAAATTTACGCAGATCAGAATTTTTCCCTGATGCCACTCATTGGTTTTAGTGCCGCTGCTGCGGCGTGATTTTGCACTTCTGTGCCGTGACCTGCGACTGTTTTACTGCTGATGAATTGAACAGAGGTATTGACTTGAATACAAATGTTCAATACCCGATTATAGAACTGATAAAATCAGACAGAGCGTCAAGCACCCAAAACGCTCTCAGGAGGAACTCATGACCACCAATGTTGCGCTGACAGGGCTTGCCCGCGATATGAAGGCCCGTGCTGATAGCGGCAGGCCAATTCGTATCGGCCTGATCGGATCAGGTGAAATGGGCACGGATATTGTGACCCGTGTTGCGCATATGCCCGGTATTGAGATTGGTGCTATTTCCGAATTGCGAGTGCCGAATGCGCTGAAAGCTGTCGATATTGCTTTTCAGGAAAGCGGTCATGGCCGCGAGGTTAATACGGCATCCGATCTGACTGCTGCTATGGAAGCGCACAAAGTTGCTGTTACCGACAATGCCGATCTGATCCTTGAGAATGATCTGATTGACGTGGTGATTGATGCGACGGGCGTGCCTGCCGTCGGTGCGGAAATCGGTCTGCGTGCCATGGAGCACGGCAAGCATCTCGTCATGATGAATGTTGAAGCTGATGTAACCATCGGCGCTTATCTGAAAAGCGAAGCGGATCGCCTCGGCGTTACCTATTCACTTGGTGCCGGTGACGAGCCGTCTTCCTGTATGGAGTTGATTGAGTTCGTATCTGCTATGGGGCACCCGATTGTTGCTGCCGGTAAAGGTAAGAACAATCCGCTCAATATTGATGCCGTGCCGGACGCCTATATGGAAGAAGCCATTCGCCGCAATATGAATGTGCGCATGCTGGTGGAATTCGTTGATGGTTCCAAAACCATGGTTGAAATGGCGGCAATCGCCAATGCCACCGGTCTGGTACCGGACAAAGCCGGTATGCACGGCCCTGCGGCAACCCTCGACCAGCTCTCCTCAACACTGATCCCTGAAAAAGATGGCGGCGTGCTCTCTCGTGTGGGCGTGGTTGATTATACTATCGGCAAGGGCGTGGCACCGGGCGTGTTTGTTGTCGCTGACATGTCCCATCCGCGTATTTCCGAGCGCATGGAAGACCTGAAAATGGGCAAAGGCCCGTATTTCACATTCCATCGTCCTTATCACCTGACCTCGCTGGAAGTGCCGCTGACCTGCGCCCGCGTCGTGCTCTATGGCAAGCCGGACATGGTGCCGCTGGATAAGCCGGTGGCGGAAGTCGCTGCTGTTGCCAAGAAGGATATGGCGGTCGGTGAAACCCTCGATGCCATCGGTGAATATTGCTACCGCGCATGGATCATGACGGCCGGTGAAGCCCGCGCCGCTAAAGCCATTCCATGTGGTTTGCTGCAGGGCGGTGTCGTTACTGCACCGATCAAAAAAGGTGAATTGATCACCTATGCCAATGCCGCTGTGGCAGCAGGTTCCAAGATCGCAGAATTGCGCGCCCGTCAGGACAAGCTGGTCTACGGCGCCTGACATTTTTGAATTTGATATATGGCCTCATCAGGCCCCCGTTCTGATGAGTGCCTTGAGGAGTAAACTTTGATGGCTCAGGTCAAAAAGGCTCAGACGGACGATGGTGCGAAGGGTGATTTGCGCAATCTGCCTTTTGCTTTCCGTGAATATTCACCGGAAAAGCTGAAAGAAGCGCTGCATAAAATGTATCTGATCCGCCGCTTTGAAGAAGGCGCGGAAGAAAGCTACACCCGCGGTCTTATTCACGGCACCATGCATCTGTCCATCGGGCAGGAAGCCAGCGCTATGGGCATCTGCCTGCCGCTGGAAGAAAATGACATGATCGGCTCGACCCATCGCGGTCACGGGCATTGTATCGCTAAAGGTGCTGATATCGGCCGCATGTTTGCCGAGTTCTTCGGCAAGGAAACCGGCTATTGTAAGGGCCGCGGCGGCTCCATGCATATTGCGGATGTTTCCAAGGGCAATCTCGGTGCCAATGGTATCGTCGGCGGCGGTATTCCGATTGCTGTGGGTGCTGCGCTGTCGGCCAAGAAACAGAAAAACGGCAAGGTCGTTATTTCCTTCTTCGGTGACGGGGCCAACAATGAGGGCGCGTTTCACGAAGCACTGAATATGGCTTCGGTCTGGAAGCTGCCTGTGGTTTTTGTTTGTGAAAACAACGGCTATGGCATGTCAACCTCGACCAAACGCTCGACAGCGGTTGAAAATATTGCTGACCGTGCGGTGGCCTATAATATGCCGGGTGTGATTGTTGACGGTAATAATCTCTCTGACGTGGCTGAAGCTGCTCATGAGGCGATTGAACGTGCGCGTCGCGGTGAGGGGCCGACCCTGATCGAGAATAAGACCTATCGCCTGCGCGGCCATTCCAAGAGCGACCGCAACCGTTATCGTACCAAGGAAGAGATCGAGGATTGGGCAACCAATCGTGATCCGATTGCCCGCTTTGAGACCGATCTGAAAACCTACGGCCTCATTGATGATGCCGAAATTGAAACAATCCGCACCAATGTCGAAAAAGAGATCGCTGACGCTATCGAGTTCGCCAAGAACAGCCCGTCACCGGATCTCTCCAATCTGACACGCGACGTATACACGGACTGATAGAAAAATGGACACGACAATCCGTGAGTTGAGTTATTCGCAGGCTATTCAGGAAGCGATGGCAATCGCCATGGAGCGCGATGAACGCGTTTTCCTGATGGGTGAAGATATTGGTGTTTACGGCGGTGCTTTTCAGGTCACCGGCGATCTGGTGCATCGTTTCGGTGAAGACCGCGTGATGGATACGCCGATCTCCGAGCTTGGCGGTGCCGGTGTTGCCGTCGGTGCTGCACTGACCGGTATGCGTCCGATTTTTGAATTCCAGTTCTCTGATTTTGCGGCGCTCGCAATGGAGCAGATCGTCAATCAGGCGGCAAAAATCCGTTACATGCTGGGCGGCGCGGTTTCCGTGCCGCTGGTGATGCGCTTTCCTGCCGGTTCCGGCACCGGTGCCGCAGCGCAGCACAGCCAGAGCATTGAGGCATGGCTTGGTCATGTGCCGGGTCTGAAAGTTGTCCAGCCGTCTACCCCTTATGATATGAAGGGCATGTTGCTGGCAGCGGTTGAAGATCCTGATCCGGTGATGATCTTCGAGCATAAGCTGCTTTACAAAATGAAGGGCGAAGTCCCTGAAGGCTATTACACCGTGCCGCTTAACAAGGCGAAAGTGGTGCGTGAAGGTACAGACCTGACCATCGTTGCCTCGGCAATTATGGTGCATAAGGCGCTGGATGCGGCTGCTGAACTGGCCAAAGAAGGCATCAATGTTGAAGTGATTGATCTGCGTTCCGTGCGCCCGATTGACCGCGAAACCATTATTGCCAGTGTGAAGAAAACCTCGAAACTGATGTGCGTTTACGAGGCGGTCAAGACATTGGGTATCGGCGCTGAAATCAGTGCGCTTGTCGCTGAAAGCGATGCATTTGATTATCTTGATGCTCCGATCATTCGTCTTGGCGGTGCGGAAACACCAATTCCTTATAATCCTGATCTTGAACGGGCAACGGTGCCGCAGGTGCCGGATATTCTCAAAAGCGCCCGTGAACTTGTGAAGGGGGCGCGCTAGTCATGGCTGTCGAAGTCATCCTGCCTAAAGTTGATATGGATATGGAGACCGGCCAGATTTCGCGCTGGTACGCCAAGGATGGCGATACGGTCACCAAAGGTCAGTTGCTGTTTGAGATTGAAACAGACAAAGCCGCTATGGAAGTGGATGCACCGGCATCCGGTATTCTCGGCGATGTGTCTGCTGCGGAAGGCGCAGTCGTGCCGGTCGGTCAGGCTGTTGCATGGATTTATGCTGAAGGCGAGGAGCGGAAAGCTGCCAGCAAACCGGTTTCAGAACCGGCTGTTGAACCGCAAATATCGCCTTCAGTCTCTGAAGCCCCCGCTGTGCAGCCGGTTGTTACCCCCGCGCCGGTTGCACAGACTGAAATTGCAGGCATTCGTGCAACACCGCTGGCGCGCAGGCTGGCAAAAGATGCAGGTCTTGATCTGAGTGCGGTACAGGGCTCCGGTCCTAAAGGCCGGATTCAGAAGAAAGACATAGAGTCCAATTTGGCGGCTGCGGCACCTGCTGCTTCGCCGGTGCAGGCCACTGTACCTCGTCCGGTTGTCACATCTCCGGCGCAAGCTGCGCTCAATGCTGTCTGGTTGCGCCAAGGTGAAAGCGGGCAGCTGCCGATTGTGCTGATCCATGGCTTCGCGTCAGATCTCAATAGCTGGCGTATGTTGCTGGCCGGCGGTACTTTACGCAATCCGGTTCTGGCGCTTGATCTGCCAGCCCATGGCGGCTCACCACGCTACGTGCCGGAGAGTATTGATGCGATTGCGGCCAGTGTGGAAGCAACACTGGCAGCGCATGGAGTTGAAGCCTGTATTCTGGTCGGTCATTCGATGGGTGGCGCTGTTGCGGCTGTCACAGCCGCGCGCGGCATTGCTGATGTGCGCTCGCTGGTGCTGATTTCCTCTGCCGGTCTCGGCCCGCAGATCAATGGTGCATTCCTCAACGGTCTGGTGCAGGCCAAAAGTGAAGCAAGCATTGTGCCCTGGCTGAAAGAACTGTTTGCCGATGAGAATATGCTCTCCAGAGCCTTCATCAATGCAACGGTTGCGCAGGCTCAGGATACGGAATTGCGCGAAGCACAGGCCGGTATGGCGGCGCATTTATGTGCGGACAATACGCAGACATTTGAAATCCGCTCAAGCCTTGAGGGGCTGGCAATTCCTGTACGGCTGATCTTCGGTGCGCAGGATCGCATTATTCCCGTGGCTCATGCCCATGGCCTGCCGGGAGAAGTTGGTGTGCATGTGTTCCGCAATTGCGGACATATGCCTCAGCTGGAGCAGCGTGATGCTGTGCTGCGTATCATCAGCGAGTGCAGCAGGGCAGCACAATAAAATTGCAGAAAACAGGCTGCATACCGTTCCCTCTGTATAGCCTGTTTTTCTGATCCACCCCCGCCGGATGCAAGGCTTTCCTTTCCATCCTGCGGGGGATTTTTTATTTTAATTTTGTGATGGCTGCGTGAGTGCAACGGCAGGATTGTCTGCGCCGAGTGCACGCTGCACTGCCGCGCGTGCCGAGGCAAAATCCGGCATCACCCAATTGGGTTCCTGTCCCAAAAACTTGTCGAGAAAGGCGATGGCAAAACCCGGCATTTCAGACGCATTTTCTTTATACGTCCACCAGGTGCGCAGATCATTGGCGCTCTGGTCGATATCGGGGCTTATGCCGAATTCCTGTTCCTGTATCGCGGCAATCGCACAGATACAGTAATTGGTATAGAGAAAACCTTCCGGCCAGAAACCGATGATTTCGTTCAAATTTTCCATCTCGCCGGTCAGAACTTTATCCGGCGCATTCACGGCTCTGGCGGGGCTGAGGCGGATCAGTTCTTTAAGAACCAGACCGGCGGCAAAAATAATGAAATCCTTGCGGTCAACAGCAGCATAATGCTTGTTCTGATTGACCAGCTCGATCCAGTTGAGAAAGGCTTCCGTCAGGCGTTTTTCATCAATATCATAGCGCATACCGGTCATTTCGGTAATCAGACCGGCATGTTTACGCAAAGTCGCCCGAAACCAGCGCAGTTGACGCAGCCTGTGCCGTAAATCAGGCACATTTGCCATCTGGTTTTTGAATAGCAGATCCATCATGAGCTCTTTCTTGTATCGGTCTTTTATGCGGGCACTTTATTGACAGTAATCATAAGCGATGACAGGAGAAATGTCATGGTCCATTCGCTTTGACCTGCGTGTAATGAATTATACATATTGACATTGAAAAAAACAAATGTTCTCTAATTCACTCGGGAGAATGAGCTGATGACGGGTTCAGAGGCAGTCGGGAGGATATCGTATGGCGATATGGCAATGGGCATTATTAGCTTTGGCATTGCTCTGGGGTTTCCAGTCGCTGGGTGTCTGGTTCCAGATGCGTCACTATACCGATGTCATGAAGGGCATCAGCAATAAATACAAAGACGGATATGTTGGTGCCGGTCATGTGCGCGGGCGTTTCGGTAAGGGCGTTATTGTTCTGATCGTGGTGGATCGTGATCTGGTTGTGCGCAGATTGCTGGAGATGAGCGGTCGTACAGTCTTTGCCAAATTCACCCGTCGTGATGCTTTTGAAGGGCTGACACTGACCCAATTGCGGGAGCAGCTGGAACAGGACGCATTTCAGCCGGCTGTGGCACATGCGGTGCGTTCTGCAATCGAACAGGCCGAAAGGCTGGCTGATACGTCTGACGGAGAGACCGGACTAACCGGTCTGAAGACAGCGGAAGCCTGAACTAAAAAAGAGTAGGGGAGGCCGCATGTCCGGTGCGGCAATCAGGGAGGTAATATGTCAATTACAGCAATGTTGGCACAACATGCCGACGTCACCATGCAATCCCTGCATCATGCGGGGGGGCTGGTATCCGACGTAGTGTTAAACGCAGGGCTGCACAGCAAAATGGCGGTGCAGCAAAGTGGCAATGATCTCGTGGTATTGGCACAAGCCAGCACCGATACGGGAACAGCGGCTGCAACCGGTGGCAATATCACTGTCGATCAGTTCCGTGAACGCCTGCAAAATGTGCAGCAGGAAGAACAGCTCGGCTGGCTTACCGCTTTGGGTAAACACTTTATCGGTGTGTTCCAGAAGGGCGGCGAGGTTCTGACCGGCTTTGTTACCGGCATCATCCCGACACTGATCGTGCTGATGACCGCTTTCTACGCGATCACCGAACTGGTGGGAGAAAAGCGCGTGCATGGTCTGGCGCGCGGTGCCGGACGTATCGCGCTGACCCGTTATACGGTTTTGCCTTTACTTTCTGTTTTCTTCCTGACCAATCCGATGGCCTATACATTCGGGTCGTTTCTCGAAGAAAAGCATAAGCCTGCATTTTACGATGCTGCGGTTTCCTATGTGCATCCGCCGCTTGGCCTGTTCCCGCATATCAATCCGGGCGAATATTTTGTCTGGGGCGGCATTCTTGTGGCTCTGCTGGAGCTGGAAAAGAAGGGCGCAGTGCCGGGCGGTTATCATATCACTGTGGCGATCTGGTATGCGCTGGTCGGTCTCGTAGTGATCCTGCTCAAAGGTATGCTGACAGAACGTATTACCGCCATTATGGCGCGCCGTCAGGGCATTGAGCTCTGAGGGGCGGGAGGGGAACATGGCAAAAACCTATAAATCCGTAACAATTAATCCGGGTTCCGGCGGCTGGGGCGGCCCGTTGACCATTCAGCCGACCGAACAGCGCAACAAGGTTGTTTCTGTCACCGGTGGCGGTATTCACCCGATTGCCCGTCAGATT
The DNA here is from genome assembly GCF_000409565.1 of Pseudochrobactrum sp. AO18b. Lineage (NCBI taxonomy): Bacteria > Pseudomonadati > Pseudomonadota > Alphaproteobacteria > Hyphomicrobiales > Brucellaceae > Pseudochrobactrum > Pseudochrobactrum sp. AO18b. The sequence goes on along the minus strand of NZ_ANNO01000140.1, from coordinate 24,952 downwards.
GCAGACCTGACCGGTGCTGAAGCGGTTGACGGCTTTAAAAGCCCGCCGATTGAAAGCGAAATGGCTGTTGTAATCGTGGATTGCGGCGGCACGGCACGTTGCGGTGTGTATCCGCGCAAACGTATTCCGACGGTTAATGTGATGCCGGTCGGCCAGTCAGGACCATTGGCACAGTATATTACCGAAGATATCTATGTGTCGGGTGTGAAGTCTGAAAATATTGCCCTTGCAGATGGTTCCGCACCAGCTGCTGCCGCTGCGACACAGACCAAGGCTGAGGCACCAGCTGCTGCACCGGTTGAACAACCTTCTGAGGGCGGTCTGATCGGCTTTATCAGCAGTGTTGGCCGTGTAATGGGCGGTATTGTCGGCGTATTCTTTAATGCCGGTCGCCGTACCATCGATCAGGTTATCCGTAACGTATTGCCGTTCATGGCTTTCGTTACCATGCTGATCGGCTTCATCCTCTATACCGGCATCGGCGATATTCTCGCACAGCCGCTGGGGCCGCTTGCCAATAATATTATAGGCCTGCTGATCCTCTCCGCAATCTGCGGCCTGCCGTTCCTGTCACCGGTTCTCGGACCTGGTGCGGTGATTGCGCAGGTGGTTGGTGTGGCAATTATCGGGCCGCAAATTGCCAATGGTACAATTGCTCCGGCAATGGCTCTGCCTGCACTGTTTGCCTATAACACGCAGGTCGGTTGTGACTTCGTGCCGGTTGGTCTGGCATTGGGTGAAGCCAAGCCGAAAACCATCGAGATCGGTGTTCCTGCGGTTCTTATCAGCCGTCAGATCATGGGGCCGGTTTCGGTGCTGATTGCATGGGCTGTGAGCCTGATGGTTCTTTAAACTAACACATACAATACAAAGAGCGGTCTGGTCGCCAATGACTGGCCGCTCTTGCAAAGCAGAATAGATTGAAAGGTTCCGCCATTATGACAATTTCTCTTAAAACGCGGATTACCGCTGTGGGTCCTGAAGTGGCGGATCTGGCTGAAGGCGGCGTTGTTATCCTGTTTGCTGACGGCTCTCCGTCAGAACTGGCAGAGGTTTCTGTGCTTCATGCGGTGGAAGACCAACCGTCTGCTGAAGCCCCTGCAACCGGCGCAAGGATCAGCATCGGCTCGCTGGAGGCGACGATTACCTCTGTCGGCTCCAGCGCATGGCAGAAAGTGTTGGATATCGGCCATGTGGTGATTTCGTTCAATGGTGCCGAGAGCACTGAGCGTCCGGGAGAAATTTGCGCTTCCGAAGTGGATACGCAGGCGCTGGTGGCGCAATTGCAGACCGGTACCGCGATTATCATTCACGCATAAATTCAGACTATTGAAACAGGTATAGCATGGAACGCTCGACAATCGTACGGGTGCATGAAGGTTTACATGCACGGCCGGCTACCCGCTTTGTAAAGCTTGCCAAGAGCTTTGAATCGGACATTGAGATTGCTAAAGCGGACAAAAGCGTCAGCGCAAAAAGCTCCGTGAAGCTGATGCTGCTCGGCGTTAAGGAAAATGACACGGTGACCGTGCGTGCCGAAGGTGCGGATGCGATTGAGGCACTGGAAGCGCTGATCGGCTATCTGGAAAATCCGCTATCGGGTCTGGATGAAAATGCGGATGCTCTTGTTGTTGCGAGCGCGCCTGCATCTGTTGAACCAATAGTTCCGGCTGTTACGCTGGCAGAGCCGGAAGAGACCGGTTTCATCACCGGTATTGCCGCCAGTGAAGGCGTGGCAATTGGTGAGGCCTATCCGTTTTTCCCGCCGGAAATCTCTGCTGATAACCGCACGTTGAAAACCTCTGAAATACCCGCAGAACTTGCCCGTTTTCATGATGCTGTCGCGCATGTTCAGCAGCGTATGGATGCGGAGCTGAAAGCGGATAATCTTGCCGAGAGCGATCGCGGTATTATTGCGGCATTGAAGGATATTGCTGCGGACGAAACTTTGCTTGATGAAGCAACAGGACTGATCCGTGGCGGGCTGGATGCGCTCTCCGCCATGCTCGGTGCCAGTGCAGCCGTTGCCCGTCAGTTCTCAGAGATTGATGACCCTTATCTCAACGCCCGTGCCGATGACGTGCAGGCTGTCGGCCGTCAGATTTGTCTGGCACTTCTTGGGCAGCAGGATATCAGTCTGGAAGCCTTGCCGGATGGCGCTATTCTGATCGCTGAAGATATCGGTGCATGGGATTTCGCCCGCGCACCACTGAAAAAGATCGGTGCGATTGTCTGTGGTCATGGCGGCGCAACGTCCCATGTGGCGATCATTGCCCGCACCCATGGTATTCCGGCGGTGCTCGGTCTGGGTAAAGCGGTGCATCAGCTGAAAGATGTGAAGCAGATTGCTGTTGACGGCAGCAAAGGCCGTGTCGCGCCGGATCCGGATGAAGCAATCTGTGCGGATTTCAAGCAGCGTATTGCAGACGCGAAGCTTGAAAAACAGGCTTTGGAAGCCTATCGCACCATGATCCCGCAGCGGGCCGATGGTACGGTGATTGAGGTTGCGGCCAATCTCGGTGCGCTGGAAGAGATTGAGGTGGCGCAGGCTGCCGGTGCGATGGGCGTCGGCCTGTTCCGTACCGAGCTGCTGTTCATGAAGCATATGCATCTGCCATCGGAGGATATGCAGACGGAAACCTATTCAGCCTTGCTGAAAGCTTTTGCACCTTATCCTGTGATTGTACGCACGCTTGATATTGGCGGGGACAAGCCGATTGCCGTTATTGAATTTCCGCAGGAGGAAAATCCGTTTCTCGGCTGGCGCGGTATCCGTATGTGTCTTGACCGGCCGGATATTTTCAAGCCGCAACTGCGTGCCCTGCTGCGTTCTGCCGTGCATGGTCAGCTTAAAGTCATGCTGCCGATGATCTCGGATGTGGCGGAAATCCGCGCAACCAAAGCTTTGATTGAGACATGCAGACAAGAACTGCTCAGTGAGGGCAAGGCTTGCGGTCAGTTTGACCTTGGTGTGATGATTGAAACACCTGCTGCTGTTTTTGCTGCACAACAGCTGGCACAGGAAGCCGCTTTCTTCTCAATCGGCACCAATGATCTGACCCAATATGTTATGGCTGCAGACCGGCTTAACCCAACCGTTGCCAAGCTGAATGATGTTTCACATCCGGCGGTCATGGCTGCCATCGAGATGACTGCAAGAGCAGGCGTGCAAGCCGGTATTATGGTGGGAATGTGCGGTGAGGCGGCAGCAAGGCCGGATCTGATTGCAGAATTTATCCGCATGGGGCTGACAGAACTGAGCATGAGTCCCGCTTCCATCCCGCGGGCAAAGAAGCTGATTTCTGAGCTTAAATAAATTTAAACACCGCTGCAAAACGCAATGTTGCAGCGGTGTTTTTTGCCTTTACGGCAGATGAAAAATCAGTGTGGCAAACAGTTTTTGCAGAGCCGCTTCATCCTTGTTGTGCAGGCTTTCAAGAATGCGCTCGCCGCGTGCTTCCACTGCCAGCAGGGCGCTTTCCAGATTATCAATATTTTCCATATCGACCGGTTTGGCCGTTGCCAGTCCACAGGCCAGACTAATGGCCGCAAAGCCTGAAATCAGGGCTTGTTCGGACAGACTGCTGGACTGGCGCACCGGCTGCTGGCGCAATATTTCCTGAAACAGCGCCGTGCACAATCGGGCAGTCTGCTGGATCACATCAGTTTTCGGGTCATGCAGGCGGGTAATATCCGCACTATAGCGCTGTTTCATATGATTATAGACCGACATGAAAACGGCTTCCTGAATCAGCACGTTTTCTGCTTTGTTGCGGCGCAACACGGCCTTGGTCAGATAATACATATCGCGATGAAACGCGCGCTGCCCTTCCTGCCCGCTTGTGAAATAGAAGTTCAAACCCTGCACATCCGGCGCAGTGTCATGAATGGACGGATTGTCGGAAACCAGAGAAATCGAGATATTTTCAGCGGTGCTGAATGCTTTGTCCATCACGATTGCCGCAACATGTGCAGCACGGTTGAGGACAATATCCGGCAAGATTGCCGGTTCCGGAGCCTCATTCTGGCCGTGACGGGTACGGCGCAGGGCATAACGCAGGCCTCGCAGCTTGTCTTTGATACTGACGGCGATGTCGTTCGGAATGTCCTGATGCATGGTCGTTCATCCTGCGCGCATGATGCGGGTATAACCCGAAATGATGACGGGATTATTGTTTCTTCATGGCTGAAAAAGCAATAAGCTGCGCGCAGAAAAACCTGCTTATCGGCCAGTCTTTCAGCAGGTCGTATAAGTATGTGCAAAATATTCGGGGAATTGGGTTGAAAAGCACAAAGCGCAAATCGGGTAATGTTCAGGAAACACCGGAATTTATCGTCGGATCAGAAGGCGTCGCCAGCGAGAATAAAACCAACCGGCTGCGCACGCGCGCGGCATGGATGTATTATGTCGAGCAGATGACCCAGAATGACATTGCGGATGTGCTTGGTGTCGGTCGTGTAACGATTGTGCGGCTGCTGGCCGAAGCCCGTGCCCGCAATGAGGTGAAGATCACGATTGAAGGCAAGCTGGCCGGTCTGACTGCGCTGGAAAGAATGCTGGAGCAGACCTTCGGGCTGGAACGGGCAATCGTTGCACCGTTGTCAACGCCGGAGACTGACCCGATTGTGCCGATTGCTGCTGCTACCGGTGCCTATCTTTCCGAGAAAGTACAGCACGGCATGCGCATTGGTGTGGGCTGGGGGCGCACATTATCCGGCACTCTGCAGCATATCGGTGCGCGTAGTCTTAATGATCTTAAAGTGATTTCGCTACTCGGCGGAATTGCACAGCCGCGCCGGTTCAATCCGCCGGAATTTGCCTGGCAATTCGCGCAGATTTTTCAGGGCGAGGGCTATCTGATCCCCGCACCGGCACTGGTTGACAGTCAGGAAACGCGCGAGGCGTTGGTTGAACGCTGCGGCCTGAAAGATGTTTTCGAAATGGCTGATGATCTGGACATGGTGCTGCTCAGCATCGGCGGTATTGAGACGGCCAGCAGCACATCCTATCGCGTCGGGCTGATTGATGAAGCGCAGAAACGTTCTTTGATCGAGAATGGCGCAGTGGGCGATATGCTGTTCCATTTTTATGACCGCAATGGCGAGATCGTTTCCGATCCGGTGCATGAGCGCGTGATGTCGGTCAGCATGGATAAGTTGCAAAAAGCTCCGGTGCGTATCCTCACCTCCGGCGGGCCGGAAAAAGTGGTGGCATTGCTCGGTGCAATGAAACTGCTGAAGCCGACTGTTTTCATCACTGATGAAATCAGCGCCGCAGAAATGCTGAAGAAATATCAGGCCGGCAATTAAAGCTGTGACGCCCCCTCCGGCTGAGGAGGGGGACGTCCTGACCGGTCTGTGAGTTAAAGATTTTTGATCGCATTGATGCGGTCGATACCGCCGACAACCGGTGCGAAATCATCCCATACGGTTTTTGCACCGGCCTGCCACTGGTCGTAATCTTCCGGCTGCAGAACCTGCGCACCATGTTCCTTGGCTTTGGCAATTGCCACGCTTTCATCATCAACAATCAGCTGATTAAAATAGCCGGTGGCTTCTTGTGATGCTTCCTGCAGCACCTGCTGTTGCTCGGCATTGAGACCGTTCCAGAAATTGGCAGAGAAATAGACCACACCCGACGCCCAGATATGGCTGGTTTCCGTGACAAACGGCACAACCTCATAGAGCTTGAAGCTCGCATAGGCTGATTTTGTCAGATCCATCGCATCGGCCACACCGGTTTCCAGTGCATTATAGGTTTCGGTGATCGGAATACCCACAGGTGTGGTGCCGAAATTGCTCCAGAGTTTTGTATGCAGCGGGCTTTGAATAACGCGGATGCGTTTACCTTTGAGTTGTTCCGGTTTGGTCACGGCTTCTTTAGTCAGCAAATGCCGTGCGCCGTAATTGATGAAGCCGGTAGCGATAAAGTTCTGCGCTTTGAGCTTTTCTTTCAGATCATTGCCAGTCTCGCCCTGCACGGTTTTCAGCACATGGTCAGCATCTTTGAACAAGAATGGCAGGTCAAGAATTTGCAGCTCCGGCACCCAGCCGGATAGTGCGGAAACGGTGGAGAGGCTGCCCTGGATTGAGCCAAGGCGGATACCCTCAGCCACTTCCTTTTCACCACCCAAAGCACTGTCTTTGACGATATTGAAACGGAATTGTCCCGGCAGTTTTGCTTCCACGAGATCACGGATTTTCAGCCAGATTTTTGTTTCCGGTTTGTCGTCGCCAAATAGCGAGGCGATAGTAATGGCGGTTTTGGCCTGTGCCGTGCGGATGAGGGCAGGCATGGCAAGGGCGGTGGCAGTGCCGAGCGTGGCTGTGCGCAGAAAATGGCGGCGGTTAAGCGTAATCATAGCGGGAGGATCCTTATGAGTGCAGGTCAGATGAGCAAAGCCCATGCGCCGAGAATGACGAGAGAAAACAGAAGGGCGATGAAGTAGGGTGTCATGGCTTTGAAAAGAGCCGTGGCGGGAAGGCGAGTCACACCGCTGACCACAAAGACCAGCATACCGACCGGTGGTGTCAGTCCGCCGATCATCAGATTGACCACGAGAATGACGCCGAACATCACCGGATCAATACCGGCAGCAACGGCAATTGGCAGAAAGATCGGGCCGAACAGCAAAATGGCAGCACCAATATCCAGCACAAGGCCGACAACCAGCAATACGAGATTGATGGCAATCAGAATGATGATCGGGTTCGCGCCAAGACCGCTGACGAGATCGGAAATCGTGCCGGAAATATCATCGACCGCCAGCAGGAAAGCGAAAGGACTGGCCGTGCCGATAAGTAAGCCGATTGCAGAGGCTTCTTTGCCGGATTGCCTGAAAATATCATAGAGCGAAGTGATGCCGACTTTGCCGATCAGTGCCATAACCAATGTATAGAGCGCAGCAATGGCTGCGGCCTCTGTGGTGGTGACAACGCCCATGCGGATGCCGACAACCACTATAATTCCAAGGCCGAAAGCCGGTATGGCACCGATGGCTGAATGCAGGCGTTCCTGTCCGCTGGCACGCGGCTGTGTTACCTGTTCACGCACGGTCAGATGAATGGCGACGGCAAGGCAGGCAGCCATGATCGCACCGGCAAAAAAACCGCCGACAAGCAATGCGCCGACAGAGAGATTGGTTGCTGCTGCCAGAATAAGAAACGCAATAGATGGCGGGATTACATTATCCAGCACAGAAGTTGCCGCAATAATTGCACCGGCCTGTGCAGGCGGATAGCCGCGCTTCACCAGTTCCGGCTGGAAGGTTGCAGCGCCAAAGGCCGCATTGGCGACAGAAGAGCCGGAAGCACCGGAAAACAGCACACTGGTCAGCAATGTGGTCTGTGCCAGTCCGGCACGGCGATGGCCGACAAGTGAGGAGGCAAATTGCACGATCTTCTGCGCAATGCCTGCGGCGGTAAGCAGGCTGCCCGCCAGCAGAAAGAACGGAATTGCCAGCAGCAGGAATTTGGAAACACCGGTCACGGTGGAAGACACCACAGCCGGTTCCGGCAAGGTGCTGCCAAAGGCAATGGCAACATAGGCGGCGGCCAGAAATGCATGGGGCAAGGGCGCTGCAACCAGCAGTCCGGCCAGAGCAATCAGACCCAGCACAATGCTCGGGCTTAAATCCGTATCAATATGGATATGGCTGACCGCGATATAGAGCGCCGTTGCCAGCAGACCGGCAATCAGCAGATCCGGTATTTTATTCTCGCTGATGCGCTGTAGCCCCAGCACAATCAGAATAAAGAACCCGCCGAGACCGAGAAAACCGAAACGTATCCATTCCGGCAGGCCGAGTGTCGGAGAAATGCCGCCAAGCAGCACAGCAATCCGCGCGCTGCCGAAGCTGAGGATCAGCCCGCTCATCAGCGTGAAAGTGTCCGCAATAATAGCTGCGCCACGCTGACCCGAAGGCGAGAGACGGGATGTCACCAGATCAAGCCGCATCGCCAGTGCCGAATTGATTGCCAGCGGCGCACCAAAGGCAATCAATGCAACATAGAGCCATGTGGCCAGTTCTTCAGAGCCGAGAAGACCGGTATTAAATCCGTAGCGCAACACCACTGTTGTCAGCACAATCAGCAGCAATGCGGCAAGGAGCGCGGCACAGATTGCACCCAGCAGATTCTCAATGCCGGTCAGCATTGTTCTGGCAAAGGATTGCACCGGTGTTATTGCGATCGCGGGATAGGTCTTCACTGTACTCATCATCAAGCCGGAACTGCCTTGGAGAGGTCGCGGTCAAACAGTGTTGACCATGTGTAATTCTTTGCTTGCTTTACTTCTGTTGAAACATCAAGACGCGGCAGCACAGTTTCCCCGAAACGATAGGCTTCTTCCAGCAATGGCATGCCGGAGAGGATGAATGTTTCCACACCGGCTTCACGATAGGCCTCCAGTGTGCGGAGCACCGTATCCGGTGAGCCGACAATTGCAGTACCCGGACCCGGACGCACAAGACCGATACCTGCCCAGAGGTTTGGCGCTACTTCCAGATCACGTAAGTTCTCAGGCTTAACACCGCCATGCAAAGCACTCATGCGTTTTTGACCAACGGAATCCGTGTTGGATACAAAGCGCTGATTGGCGGCAATGGATGCGGCATCCATCTGGGCATAGAGATCATTGGCGGCCTCCCATGCTTTGGCATCAGTATCACGCACAATCACATAAAGCCGGATGCCATATTGCATAGTACGGCCGAATTGTTTGGCGCGTTCTTTGACCTTGGCGATTTTAGCTCCGATCTGCTCCGGTGTTTCGCCCCATGACAGGTAGGTGTCGGTATGTTTGGCGGAAACATCGAGCGCTTTATCGGAGGAGCCGCCGAACCAGAGCGGCGGCGGGGTAATCGTATCACCCACCGGCAGTGCCAGTTTGGCACCGGTTGTGGTGAAATATTTTCCCTGATAATCCACGCTCTCTCCGGCAAACAGTCTGTGCCAGATGGTCAGATATTCATCGGCCATGTCATAGCGTTCATCATGGGGAATGTTCATGCCATAGGCACCGAGCATTTTGGCGTCACCCGATACGACATTGACCAACAGGCGGCCGTTGGAAAATTCCTGAAAACTTGCAGCCATTTTGGCAAGCAAAGTCGGCGCAATCAGACCCGGATGGATGGCAACGAGAAATTTCAGCCGCTCTGTATAAGGCAGCAGCGAATTGGCTAATCCCCATACATCATGGGCGCCGGTGGCAAAGAGTGCGCCGGTATAGCCCAGCTGGTCATAGGCCATGGCAAGCTGCTTGTAATAGCCGAGATCAACCTTGCGGGAACCTTCAGGCTTCCACGGATAAGCACCGTCAGGTGCGCACATATACCAGAAAATATTCATATCATTGTCCGTATTCGTAAATTGCGGTGATGGGTGCGATCAGGCAGCCTGCGGATAAATCTGCGCAAGGCGGTCAAAATGCCCGTGACGATGCAGAACTTCTGCTTCTGTCTGCTGTTCTGTGAGAATGGTTTTATCCGCCGGAATGACAGTGAAATCGCGTGAGGCAATCACCTTTTCCCAGCCTTGCAGACTGGCTTCCGTTGCGCCGCTTTCCACCAGCCTGCGGGCGGCCTGATGTGGGTCTGCTGTGATTTCACGGCCGATCCGTGCCAGTTCCTGCGCAATTTTCAGGCGGGATTGGGCATCAAGCCCGCTGCTTTCCAGCGTCCAGAACAAAGAGCGGTTGGGAATAGTAGAGCCGCAGCGCGAGAGCAGGCGGATATCATCGCGCTCAAGGGCATTTTCCAGACGCGGTGCCATGGCAATCCACGCATCAACACGACCGTTGAGCAGAGCTGGCAGGGCATCATTCACTTCCGGTTCGACGCGTTCAATATCGGCGAGGCTGAGACCGGCCTCTTCCAGATTGCGTGCTAGATAATAGGTCTGGAAAGAGCCGTCCACCAGCCCGATGCGACGGTGTTTCAGATCAGATGTGGATTTGATCGGGCTGTCAGCGCGCACCAGAATTGCGCCATTGGCAGGGCGCGGTGCGGAGGCGGCGATATAATTGACAGGCAACCCGTCCAGAGCTGCAGTGATCGGCGGGGTTGAGCCGGTGCCGCCAAAATCAATCTTGCCTTCTGTAATCAGTCTGCCGGTGTCGCGCCCTTCGCGATAGGCAACAAACTCACCATCCAGTGGGGCAAAGGCATCAGGCCAGACCTGTGCGATACGCAGATGCAGATTGCTGGGATGAACACCGATTTTCATAAACTGCCCTTTCAGAAGACAGGCAGAAACCGGAATTATCCGCCTGTGGTACTGAGATACAATTTACGTTTTTGTAAAATGAAAGCCAAAGCGGGCTGTTCTAATTTTGTGCGGCTTTGTAACGGATTATTCTAGTTTTTGGCATGCGCGCAGGTCATAATTTTTAACGCTTGAATTTATAACATATTGATTAATATCAGCTATCAATATATTTTTTTATATAATGTTTGCGTGTGGTTATAATGAGAGGTTTAATGACCAAGCCGGTTGCAGCCCGTTTATGCCGTTCCGTCACTACAGCAAGTGACCTGCTCAAGCTGATTGCCAATGCAAACCGGCTGGCGCTGGTTTGTTATCTGATGGAGCAGGAAGCGCAGGTCGGTGAGCTGGAAGCGGAACTGCGTATTCCGCAGCCGAGCCTGTCGCAACAATTGAGTATTCTGCGTGAGGCAGGTGCCATTGCCTGCAGACGCGACGGCAAGACAATGATCTATAGTGTGTCCGACCCGCGTGTTGAGCAAATTGTGCTGCGGTTGCGGGAGATTTTTGACGGGCTGGAAGATGTGACCGGACGGAATATGACAAGCCGCCAAACATCCGATGCGATGCCTGACCTGATGTTTGACTGATATGATTGATCTCTACACATGGATAACGCCCAACGGGCTGAAAACCTCCATTGCGCTGGAAGAATTTGGCTTGCCCTATCAGGCGCATGCAATCGACCTGACCAAAGGTGAGCAGTTCTCGGATAGCTTTCGCAAGATCAGTGCGGGCTCTAAAATTCCGGCGATTGTCGATCATTCAAACGGGCTGACATTGCTGGAATCCGGTGCAATCCTGACCTATCTCGCAGAGAAGACCGGCAGGTTTCTGCCAACATCAGGCGCTGAGCGCTATGCGGTGCTGGAATGGGTGTTCTGGCAGGTTGGCGGTTTAGGTCCCACACTTGGCCATGCGCATTATTTCCTGACCTATCATCCGGACGTGGCACCGGCAGCCTCCGCACTTTTCGCAAGTAAAACCAAGCGGCTTTACGAGAAGCTGGAGCAGCATCTGAACGGCAAAGATTATCTGGCAGAAGAGTATTCCATTGCCGATATGTCGGTCTGGCCGTGGGTGTCACGTTTTGAACGCCATAAAATTAATCTCAATGATTATCCCTCCGTCCGGCGCTGGTATCTGCAAATCGCCAAACGGGAAGCTGTGCAGCGCGGCTATCGCGTGCCGGTTTTTACGGGGGAGATTCCTTTGCCGCCCCCGCTGACACATGAAAATTCTGAAAGTTCTGAGGAAAGACTATGAGTGCGCCCCGCATAACCGGATTTTCCGGCAACCTGACCAGCCCGTCCAAAACCCGTGGCTTTGTTGAACATATTGCCGGACAGGCAGCTCTGGCCCTCGGCGGTGTGTCATCTGTCTATGATATTGCCGATCTGGGAGCGTCGTTTCCTGCTGCACGCTGGCCGTCGCAGCTTGACAAGCAGGCTTCTGACATTGTGGATGAAATTGCCGCTGCGGATCTGCTGGTTGTCGGTACTCCGACCTATAAAGGCAGCTATACGGGACTGTTCAAACATTTCTTCGATCTGCTTGATCCGAAATTACTGCGTGGCAAGCCGGTCATTCTGGCTGCAACCGGCGGCGGTGACCGCCATTCGCTGATCGTCGAGCATCAGTTGCGCCCGCTATTCGGATTCTTTGAGGCTTTTGCCCTGCCGACTGCAATCTATGTCTCGGATCGTGATTTTACCGATGGTACGCTCAGCAATGCGCTGATCGAGAACCGCATTGCGCAGGCGGTTTCCGAAGCCGTGCGTGTGGTTTCCGGCCATCATTATCAGCAACAGGCGGCTGAGTGAGCATTTCACTCAGCGCAGCATAATCAGTGCCATTCCGGCTACCACCAGCAGAGCGCCAAGCCATGCACCATTGGCGGGGCGTTCACCGGTACGCAGCCATAGCAGCGGCAGAATAATCACCGGTGTTGTGGCCGAGATGGTGGAAACAATACCGACCTTACCGCCGGAGAGCGCAAAGAGCAGCAAAGTCATGCCGAGTGCCAGCGAGAGAAAGCCGGTCAAAGCGGTGAGGAAGGCAATCTTCAGCGTAAAAGGCTTTTTCGGTTTGAGCGCCGGAAACGGCAATTGTGTCAGCACGGTCAGGCAGCAGGCGGCAATACCCACACGCAACAGCGAGGCCAATGCCGGATCAATCCCGCTGGCCATGACAGGGCGGGCGATAATGGAGCCGATAGCCTGACCGGTTGCCGCCGCCAGCCCCAGCCCGACACCGATCCAGAGCGGGCCTTTGATCTTTTCCCATTCATGGATTTGCGCACGGCGCTTGCCAAACAGAATAGCCAGCAACACACCGGAAATGGTGACGGCGATACCGAGCACACCCATAGGCGATAATGTTTCATCCAGCAGCAGCCAGCCAAGCACGGCGGCAATCGGTGCATTGAGCGCAAACAGAATACCGGAGCGGCGGGGGCCAAGGCGGTTCAGAGCGGTGAACAGCAGAGAGTCGCCGACGAAAATCCCGATCAGGCCGGAGAGCAGCAGCGGAACTGCACTGTCCCAGCTGAGATCGCGCCATGTGCCGGAAATCAGCACATAGACCAGCAATAATCCGGTGACGAAAACCTGCCTGCCGCGGTTGAATGCCAATGCGCCGACATGACCGGCGGGAATAGCAGAAATAATCCCTGTGAACGCCCAGCAAGTCGCGGCTCCGAGTGCGGCGAGTTCATATACAGGCATAGTCGTGATCCGGATGCAGGATGAGAAATGTTTGAATAACAAAGGCTTCTACAGATACAAAGCCTTGCCGTCCAATCATATTGCGCAGAGCGGATCATCAAAGTTTCAGATCAGATCATGTCTTTATGCAATGACCGGATTTGATCATGCTCTTGCTCACAACATAAAAAAATGTGGCCGCGAAAATCGCAGCCACATTCATGATTTCAAATTGTGTCCGTAACTTATGGAGTTACGTCAAAACCGAACCATTTTTCGGACAGTTTTTTGATTGTGCCGTCAGCTTTTGCAGCTTCAATCGCTTCGCTGAACTTCTTCTGCAGTTCTGGCTCGTTCTTACGCAGACCAACGGCAACGCCGCGACCCAGAACGCCGCCTTTGAAGTAAGGGCCGGTCAGAACGATATCTTCATTGCCTGGCTTTTTCGCAGCATCGGCCAGATAGGCCAGCGATGCTACAACCAGATCAACGCGGCCGGACTTCAGATCCAGATCGTGCTGTTCAGTTGTCTTATATTCGCGGATATCAGCGGAATCTTTGAAATAGGTGTTGAGCAGTGTCAGGCCGAGCGAAGCGGTCTGTACGCCAACAGTGCGGCCTTCGATTGAAGTCGAAAATTCGCTGATGGCTTTCTTCGTGGCTTCATCTTCATTGGCAAGGAACAGAGTTTCGCCGGTATGCGGCAGTTTCGCATAAGGGCTGTCTTTCAGCGTTGCGAAAGTCTGTGGTGTCAGGCCGTAGGAGACCGAGAAATCAATGGTTTCTTCGCGCTTTGCTGTGGCGGTCAGACCAGCCATGATTGCGTCGAATTTACCGGCGTTCAGAGCAGGGATCATGCTGTCAAATGGTGTTGCAACGAGCGTGCATTCCACTTTCATATGATCGCAGAGATATTTGCTCAGCTCGATTTCGTAACCGTCGAGTGTGCCGTCTGCTTTGGTGAAGTTGTACGGACGGTAAGCACCTTCAGTTGCGATGGTTACTTTGGTCCATTTCTTTTCTTCAGCCTGTGCAGTGACGCTGGCCGATACGGCGCCGAGCAGCATTGCAGAAGCAAGAAGCGATTTGGTGATGAGGCTGATTTTCATAGAAGCACCCTGTTTACAATTATTCTTGTTCATTTAGAGCGGCTCCATTCAGGATTGAACTTTTGAGCCGCTCTGTCTCTTTGTCTTTACGCATTATCCTATGCATCGAAGTGGGAATAGAAATCAGTCCAGCGAACTGATTTCCCCGCGAAGACGCTTCGCACTTTTGCTGGAAATGCTTTAAGCCGCATTTTCGTGGCTGATGAATTTGCGGAAACGCTCTGACTTGGAATTGGTGAAGACTTCCGACGGTGCGCCGTCTTCTTCAACCTGCCCCTGATGTACAAAGATAACGCGGTTGGAAACGTCACGGGCAAAGCCCATTTCGTGGGTCACGACCAGCATTGTACGGCCTTCTTCAGCAAGTCCGCGCATCACGCGCAGAACTTCACCTACCAGTTCCGGATCAAGTGCGGAAGTCGGCTCGTCAAACAGCATCACTTTTGGCTTCATCGCCAGCGCGCGGGCAATTGCTGCACGCTGCTGCTGGCCGCCGGACATATGCGACGGATAGTAATTGCGCTTATCGGCAATACCGACTTTTGCCAGCAATGCTTCCGCTTCTTCAATGACTTCAGCGCGGTTGCGCCCCTGCACATAGATCGGCGCTTCAATCACATTTTCCAGAATGGTTTTGTGTGACCAGAGGTTGAAGCTCTGAAATACCATGCCGAGTTCCGAGCGGATGCGCGAGACCTGTTTCTTGTCAGTCGGGTAGTTTTCACCCTTGGAATTCTGCGCCATCTTGATGGTTTCACCGGAAATGGTGACCGTACCGGATGTCGGTGTTTCCAGAAGGTTGATGCAGCGCAGCAATGTGGATTTACCCGAGCCGGAAGAGCCGAGAATGGAGATCACTTCACCTTCGCGGGCTTCGAGCGAAATACCTTTCAGCACTTCGACCTGACCGAAATTTTTGCGCAGGTTTTCGACTTTCAGCGCGACCGGTGCGGATGCGGATACTGTATTGCTCACGATGCTTTTCCTTCAGTAGGAATATTGGCCGGTACGCTGACAGGAACAGGCTGACGCAGATATGGCGTCAGGCGGTATTCAGCCAGCAGCAGAAGACGGGTCAGAATGAAGTTGATGGACAGATAGATCGCACCGGCAACGACAAAAACTTCAATCGCGCGATAGCTCTCGGCAATCAGTTTGGCTGCAATACCGGTCACTTCCATCAGCGTGATGATCGAGGCCAGCGAGGTGGCTTTGACCATAGAGATCATTTCATTGCCATAGGCAGGCAGTGCCTGCCGGATAGCAAGCGGCATGACCACACGGCGGAAAGCGGTGAAGCGGGACATGCCACAGGCCTTGGCTGCTTCAATCTGGCCATGAGGCACGGACAGCAGGCCGCCACGGATGATCTCGCCGGCATAGGCCGCGGTGTTCATCGTCAGAGCGATAACCGCACACCAGTAAGGCTCACGCAGGATCGGCCACAGGAAAGAGTGACGGATCGCCGGAAACTGGCTGAGGCCGTAATAGATGATGAAAATCTGCACCAGCAGCGGTGTGCCGCGGAACACAAACACATAGATACGGGCAATCCAGTCCAGCACCACATTGCCGGACAGGCGCATCATCGCGATGACCAGAGCAAGACAGGCACCCAGTGCAATCGCAGTCGCGGCCAGTTTCAGGGTCAGAGGCAGACCCGCCAGCATAGCGACGAAAGATTCAGCGAAGAATTCAAAACTCATTGGGCTCTCCTCACGCCGCGGGAGAAATAGCGCTCAGCAGACTGCAGAATGCCGCCTGAAACAGACGAAATCAGCAGATAGAGGGCACCGGCGATCAGGAAGAAGTTGAATGGCAGACCGGTTGAGCCGGCACCGATCTGTGCCTGACGCAGCAGTTCCACAACGCCGGTCACGGAAACCAGAGCGGATTCTTTCAACGATACCTGCCACACATTGCCAAGACCCGGCAGCGCATGACGCAGCGACAGAGGCGCAATGATACGGCGGAATTTCAGCCAGCGACCCATGCCACAGGCGGTTGCTGCTTCCAGCTCGCCTTTGGCAACGGCTTTGAACGCACCACGGAAAACTTCCGTATGATGCGCACCGCAGGAAATGGCGATAGCCAGCATACCGGCGAGGAAGCCCGGAAAGCCGAGAAAACCTTCCGCGCCGAACAATTTGCCGATTGCGGTAATCGCTGCACTGCCGCCGAAATAAAACAGATAGATAATCAGCAGGTCAGGAATGCCGCGGATAATGGTTGTATAACCATCCGCGATGGTACGGGTAATCCGTCCGCCTGAGATTTTTGCCCAGGCACCGAACACGCCGATGACTGCGCCGAGCAAAAAGCCGGTCACAGCAAGGGCAACACTCATTAATGCGCCGGTGAGCAGAACTTGCCCCCAGCCGTCAGGCCCGAAGCTGAGGATTTCAAAAAAGCTGAGTTGCTTCATAATGTCCTTGGCCGGTTAGAGCAGTTTCAGGAAAAGTGGGAACTTGTTTTCCGTCCGAAACTGCGTGTGAATAGAAGGAGAGATGAAAGAAATGGTTGTCATAATGGATTCCTGTAGCCCGCTGACTATGCTTTTTGCACGGGGAGGGCAGGCTGAACATCATCCGGTATCGGATTGATGAAAACTGTACCGCCGAGGCGTTTTTTATGATCTGCTTTGGCCGCTGTAATATGTTCCGGATTGCGAAACAGTTCTGCAGCGGTGCTGCTCATGATTTTCGCTGCATGTGCCATGCCTTTATGGGCTGCAGGCAATTTACCCTGGGCCACCATTTGCCATGAATGCAGCGGTGTGCCGATTGCGCAGGTCGCACCGCGCATTTGCACAGTTGGAACCACCCAGCTTACACTGCCCACATCGGTAGAGCCGACAAGGGAATTATCCCCGTTATACGGCTTATAGACCTCTTCGCATAGGGCAAGGCCGTCTTTCGGCTCAACACCAAAGCGGCGGAAAGCATCCGAGATATCTTCTCTGCTCAGAGTATTCTGAAATTCGCGGGCAGTCTTTTTGTCCTGCTCGTCAAAAACAGGTGCGCCGAGACGTTCCAGCTGGATCTGCATCAGCTGTTCAAGGGTTGAATTGCCGATCAGATTGGCATCACCGCTGATGATCTCATCACGCACCGACGTTTCCGTCATCAGGGCTGCACCCTGTGCAATTTTACGAACGCGTTCCAGCAATGTCTGCATTTCCGGTAGGCTGAGCGCGCGGATCAGGTAACGCACAGTGGCTTTGGCCTGCACCACATTCGGTGCAATGCCACCGGTATCGGTGACAGCATAATGGATACGGGCGCTGGAAGGCATATGCTCGCGCATATAATTGACGCCGACATTCATCAGTTCCACGGCGTCCAGAGCGCTGCGTCCGAGATGCGGGGCGGATGCGGCATGAGCTGCGCGGCCAGTAAAATGGAAGCTGATTTCATTACAGGCCAGAGAAACCGGATCATTGACACCGGCAAAAGGAGCAGGATGCCAGCAGAAAGCGACATCCACATCATCAAACAGGCCTTCACGAACCATAAAGCCTTTGGCTGAACCGCCTTCTTCCGCAGGGCAGCCGTAATAACGTACACGGCCTTTGATACCGTTTTCTGCTAGATAGTCTTTCAGCGCAGAGGCTG
The DNA here is from genome assembly GCF_000409565.1 of Pseudochrobactrum sp. AO18b. NCBI lineage: Bacteria > Pseudomonadati > Pseudomonadota > Alphaproteobacteria > Hyphomicrobiales > Brucellaceae > Pseudochrobactrum > Pseudochrobactrum sp. AO18b. The sequence goes on along the minus strand of NZ_ANNO01000140.1, from coordinate 7,258 downwards.
CGAGGAGTGAGCCGGAGCCGAGCAGATTATGCCCACAGCCATGACCATGGCCGCCGCGTTCAATTTCCTGCGGCTTTGCCAGACCGGCAATCTGGCTCAGGCCGGGCAGGGCATCAAATTCACCGAGAATAGCAATGACAGGGCCGTCTTCACCGGCTTCGCCCATAACGGCGGTCGGCAGACCGGCAATACCGCGCTCTACGCGAAAGCCTTCATCTATCAGCATCTGCGCATGGGCATCGCTGGCTTTATATTCTTCGTAATTGGTTTCAGGATTGTCCCAGACTGTATCACTCAGATCAATATAGGCAGGGCTTTTCTCTTCAACGATATCCCAGATATCAGAATGATTTTTCAATTGCCTGCTCCGTTTGATCCTGACACGCGCTGCATCCTTTACGGATAGTGTCGTGCTATGCTCGTTTACCCGTTCAGACTGGGAAGATGAAGGGGTATTACAACTTATTATTGAGTGCTGATAAAATTCCTTGGCCCCGCTTACAAGTGCTGATTACATCAAAAGCTGCCGTTCAACATAGTTTGATGCTGATACGGGCTGTATAAAGACAGCATGCGGGTCTGGAATATCCTCCGTTGCAGACAACCTCCTCTTTCTGCGCGCTGATAACTACAGTGACGAAATGGCAGAGTACAGGCACAATAATGCTCAAAAAGACGGCATTATTTGCCAATATGGATGGTTGATGTGCCGAAACGGGCGTGAAACAGCGCTTTTGAACACTGTTTCAGGCTGAGAATAAGCATAATGGTCAGTTTTGACGGATGTATAAAGTGGTTGTGATTCAGTGGCCGTTGACCAGCCCGAGGATCAGCTGATGAATATTTCCGCCCTGTGCCATATCTGAACGGTCAAAATCGCGGCCGCGCTGGCGCTGTTCCTGAAACAGTTCCGAGAGTACTTTATTCAGCTCTGTTTTGAACTTGGTGCATTTCGGATCATTGGCAACGGACATCCCGACGGTGGCCGTTTCAATTTTCTGCACCATTTCTTTGATGTAATCGCCGTGAATATGCTCATGTTTTTCAATGCCGGCATAGAATGTTGCCCAGAGCGCGGCAGTCTCCGGCGGTAGCTTTTGCGCCGGTTTCGGCAATGTATATGTAATTGTCAGTTTTGGTTTGGCGGAAACCAAAGTGCAGTTGCCGTCATCGGTTTTATATTTGCGTGACCAGAGCAATGTGAAATTTGTATGCGCAATGGTGCGTCTGTTCTTGCCAATCTGCGGGCCTTTTTGGCCGATGGAAACATAGAGCTCGGGGCCTGTTGTGCCGGAGACAGAATAGGTTTCCACTTTCTCAATCGCCTGCCATTCAGCTTGCGCATTGCCCGCCCAGATCGTGCCGGTTGCAAGCAGGGTGAAGAAAATATTTTTAACAGACATGCTATCTTCCGGTTTGACCGACATTGTTGAAAGAATGCCGGAACCGGCGTGTCTATACCTAGAGCGTATCCCGAAAAGTGTGAAGCGCCTTCGCGGGAAAAACAGCCACTGGACTGTTTTTTATCCCGCTTCGATCGGACAAGATATGCGCAAAATATAAAGATCGAGTATTTTTGCCGGAATGGAATCGCATCAGTGAAAGCATCATGCGAATGGCCGCAAGCCGGTCTCCCGTTTCACCGGTTCTGAGCCTCCCCTGATTTAGTTGGGATGATTGTGATTTTATTCAAAATTATCAATGGCACTCGGGCAGAGATCGTTCCACTATCACGATACGGAATCACTTAACTCCGGTCATCAATCACTTTTTGACCGGACTAAGAGCGTAGTCTGAAGACTGTGAAACAGTTTTCAGACTACGCGTAAAATGAACAGGCAAGGCAGTTCTGTTGATTACTTGAACAGAGGGGTTTTGTCTGCCGGATGGAATGGGGAATACCAGTATGAATATTTATAAGAAGGCGCTTTCGGCGACAGCACTTGCTTTGCTGCTCGGCGGAATGGCCTCTGCTCAGGCTTCAGCAAAAACACTGATTTATTGCTCTGAAGCAGCACCGGACAATTTTGATGCGGCAACCACCACATCAGGTGCAACTTATGACGCTTCGGCGCGTAACGTGTCCAACGGTCTGATTAAAATCAAGCGCGGCTCAACAGAACTGGAACCGGGTCTGGCCGAGCGCTGGGAAATTTCGGAAGACGGTAAGGAATATACATTCTTTCTTCGCAAAGGCGTAAAATTCCAGACAACCAGCTATTTCACACCAACCCGCGAATTCAATGCGGATGATGTGATTTTCAGCTTTGACCGTCAGGGCAATAAAGAAAACCCGTTTTACGGTAAGGGGACATGGCCGCAATATGGTGCCTATTCTTTCCCGACACTGATTAAAGAAATCCAGAAGATCGACGATCATACGGTTAAGTTCGTGCTGAACCGTCCGGAAGCAACGATGATTGCTTCGCTGTCGCTGACTTTTGCTGTAATCCAGTCCAAAGAATATGCGGATCAGCTGGTGGCAGAAGGTAAAACCGATCAGCTGAGCCAGCTGCCTGTAGGTACCGGCCCGTATCAATATGTGGATTATCAGGCAAACAGCGCTGTGCGTTTTCAGGCCAATCCTGATTACTGGGGTGGCAAGCAGAAAATCGATAATCTGATTTTCGCGATCACACCAGATGCTTCCGTGCGTTATCAGAAGCTGAAGGCTGGCGAATGCCATATCATCGCTTATCCGAACCCTGCGGATATTGATGAGATGAAAGCGGATACCTCGCTTGAAGTGCAGCGTAAAGAAGGCCTGAACATTGCTTTCATGGCGTACAACACTGTTGTTGCACCATTCGACGATGTGCGCGTGCGTAAAGCGCTGAATATGGCGATCAACAAACAGGCGATCATTGATGCCGTATTCGGTTCAACCGGTATGGTTGCGGTCAACGCAATGCCTCCGGGTGTTTGGGGCTATAATAAAGACGTTAAAGACGATGCCTATGATATTGAAGCATCGCGCAAGCTTCTTGAAGAGGCCGGTGTTAAAGATCTTTCGATGAAGATCTGGGCAATGCCGGTGCAGCGTCCTTATATGCCGAATGCCCGCCGTGCAGCGGAATCGATGCAGGCTGATCTGGCAAAAGTTGGTGTTAAAGCTGAGATCGTTTCCTATGACTGGAGCGAATATCTCAAACGCTCGCTGGAAAAAGACCGTGACGGTGCAGTCATGCTCGGCTGGACCGGTGGTATGGCTGACCCGGACAACTTCCTTGCAGCTTTGCTGGGGTGTGAAGCTGTCGGCAGCAGTAACCGTGCCAACTGGTGTAACGCTGATTTCGAAAAGCTTATTCAGGCAGCGAAACTGACCACGGATCAGGCAGAACGCACCAAGCTTTACGAGCAGGCGCAGGTGATCTTTAAAGAACAGGCTCCGTGGCTGACGATTGCCCATCAGGTGATGGAACAGCCGGTCAGCAAGAAAGTCAAAGATTTCCGTATCGATCCTTTCGGCGGCTATCTCTTTGAAGATGTTGATATCGAAGAATAAGCAACACGATCTTACCCGTTTTTGGTGAGCACTTGTTTCAAAATCAATGGCGCCATCACCGGCGCCATTTCTGCAAGATGAAATGAAACTGTAAGATGATACCAAAGTTCATTGAGTAAAACTCATTGGACTTTGGTTAAGCCCGTGTGGTGATTGAACATTTTCAAGGCGTGATGCGTTAGCATCTTGAGCCGCCTTGGTATGAGGTAAAAGAATCCGATGGATATTGTTGAACGCTTTCTGAACTATACCCGTATTAATACCACAGCCGTATCCGATGCGGGGAAATTGCCGTCGAGCAGCGGTCAGACTGAACTCGCCAATCTGTTGGCAGGCGAGCTGCGCGATCTGGGACTGGGCGTGGAAATGAGAGATCATTCCATCGTGGTTGGTACATTGCCGTCCAATATCAAAGATGCCAGCCGTCAGGCACCGGTGATCGCATGGGTCGCCCATATGGATACCAGTGGTGAATATACCACTGATACCAAGGCGCATGTGGTGGAGTATCAGGGCGGGGATATCGTCCTCAATAAAGCGCTTGATATCGTGATGCGCGTTGAGGAATTTCCGGAACTGAAGCGTTACGAAGGCGACCGCATTATCGTGACAGACGGCACCAGCCTGCTGGGTGCGGATAACAAGTCAGCGATCGCTGAAGTTATGCATGCGATGCAGGTGTTGCAGGATAATCCGCAGATTGAGCATGGCGAGGTTAAAGTCGTGTTTGTGCCGGATGAAGAGATCGGTCTGCTTGGCGCGAAAGCACTGGATGTACCAAGCCTTAATGCGGATTTCGCCTATACGCTGGATTGCTGTGCAGTGGGTGAAATTGTCTATGAAAACTGGAATGCCGGTGAGTTTCATATCACGTTCCGCGGCCAGCCTGCCCACCCGATGTCGGCTAAGGGCAAGCTGCGTAATGCCATTCTCTATGCCCAGCAATATATTGGTATGCTACCGGCGGGTGAACGGCCGGAACATACGGAAAATCGTGAAGGCTATTACTGGGTCAAAGCTATTCAGGGCAGCGTGGCATCTGCCAAAATCGTGGTTGATATCCGCGATTTTACTGTAGAGGGCTATGATAAACGCCGTAATTTCATTGATACACTCGCTGCGAGCTTTAACCAGTTGCATGGTGAGGGTACAGTGTCGGTTGAATATCGTCCGATGTATCGCAATGCTGCCGAAGGCCTGAAGGGCGATAATTTCTATCCGGTTGAACTGGCTCTGGAAGCGATGAAAGCTATTGGTGTCGAACCTTATGCCATTCCGATGCGCGGTGGTTATGACGGTGCAGTTCTGTCAGAAAAAGGTCTGCCTTGCCCGAACCTGTTCTGCGGTGCGCATAATTTCCATTCGATCTACGAGTTCCTGCCGGTGGCTTCACTGAACAAGGCCTCGGAGATGGTGATTGAGATTTTGAAACGCGCAGCAGCGGCTAAACGCTGATTAAACATATGAACACAGTTATGAATGTTACAGGCGCGGAAGAAGACCGCGCCTGTTTTTATTCGGTCAGTAACAATGTGTGGAAGCCGGTAATACGCAGCAGATGCGCGCGCCATTCCGCAATGGCCTGATAATTATTCACATACCAGCGCAGAGCCGAATAGACCTGATTGAAAGCGCCAACTGTCATCATCAGGCCACCAAAATTCAAGCCGCCGGAAAAATAGATCGGCGCGGCGGCCAAAATCGGCACCACAATGGCCATCCAGCCAAAACCTGATGAAATCCATGTGAGATTGGTCTCCATGAGGATCAGCTTTTTTATGCTGGAATACAGGCCTTGAAATTTGCCGCGCAAAAAGCCGATTTTCCGTTCGCTCTCATTGGCCATCGGGTAATTATCGTTTTCACTGATAATCTTAACAAGAGCGGTTCTGAATTCTGCTTCCTGCGCTTCACGGGCAGCGTTCAGTTTGACCAGCCCGCGCCCCACTAAACGGCTGAGGGCAGACGCAAGTCCAACATAGAGAATAGCCGCCCAGACCATATAACCCGGCAGCGAGAATTCGTAGCCATTATAGCGAAATACAAAACCTTCCGACACATTCCACAGAATGCCGATAAAGCTGAATAACAGAATGGAAGACTGAATGAAACCGATTGTCAGCCCCGTGGTTGAATCCGCCAGCTGTCTTGTATCCTGATGGATGCGCTGGTCGGGATTTTGCGCATAAAAACCGGTCTTATCGAGTTTAGATGCCTTATTGCCATGCAGCCAGCAATCAAGAAGATTTTTGACGATAGCTTTGCGCATCACCACGGAAAGCGTTTGCTGGAACCAGTTTTGTGCAACATTGAGAACCAGCAATCCGGCAGCAATAAAGACAAAGATCTGCAACTGCCGGATAAATTCCGGCACATCCCGCTGCTCAATGGAATTATAAAACGGTACATTCCATTGATTGAGTGTCACCTGCCCATAGGCGGTTGCCAGCAAGATCAGCAGCAGCGTAACAGACATGGCTGCCAGTTTCAGAAACTCTTCCGAGGAATTCAGAAGCCTGCGCAGAATGCCGAGTTGCGTGAAAAATGGAATGTCGGGTAGGTGGCTGTCGCTCTGAGGGTCTTGTTGATGTGGCACCGAAATGACTTCTTTCAGCTGCTGCATAATTTAAAATCTTAGAGCGTCTTTTGTGCACCCCATTGGGCGCACGGCGCTCTAATGACCCTGTAATTTTAGGCTGACTGCAAAGTAATAGAATTCGGGGAGCCGATCCAGAGCGGCCATTGAAAAAAATACGCTGCAATTTCATCAATGATAGAAACAGCGAGCAAAAAAATCCCCCGAACCCTTGCTGATCGGGGGATTGTCTTTTCAGAACTGAGCAGGAAGATCAGTCTTCTTTGCCGTAAATGCCTGTATGGATGACGCCATCCGCACCGCACCATGCGCGATACATGCCGGGGCTGTTGAACGGCAGTTCGATATTGCCTTTGGCATCAACGGCGATCAGGCCGCCGGAGCCGCCGAGTTCGCCCAGTTCCTGCACTACATCGCCTGCAGCCTGTGCAAGGCTCTGGCCTGCCCAGCGCATACGCGCATCAATTTCATGACCAACCGCCCAGCGAATGAAATATTCGCCATGACCGGTTGCGGAAATCGCAGCGGTTTTGTCATCTGCCCATGTACCGGCACCAATCACAGGGCTGTCACCCACGCGACCCGGTGTTTTCGCGGTCATGCCACCGGTGGAAGTTGCAGCAGCAATATGGCCATTTTTATCGAGCGCAACCGCACCGACTGTACCGTGTTTGCGTGCCGGATCACCATCATCCGCCAGACCAAGGCGGCGGCGTTCCATTTCCGCTTTCAGCGCATCAAGACGCTGCTGAGTGCCGAACCATTCCGGCTCCATCATTTCCAGACCGGCATTTTCGCAGAAGCGTTTTGCGCCTTCACCGGCGAGGAATACATGCTCAGTCCGTTCCATCACCGCACGTGCTGCCAGCACCGGATGGCGTGGGCCGCAAATGCCGGTGATCGCACCGCAGCGGCGGGTTGCACCGTCCATCACAGCAGCATCCATCTCATGGGTGGCATCGGTGGTGTAAACCGCACCGCGACCGGCATTAAACAGCGGATTATCTTCGAGCGCCATAACGGCTGCAGTTGCTGCATCCAACGCGCTGCCACCTTCGTTGAGAATTTTCAGACCGGCTTCCAGACAGGCTTTGAGACCTGCATGATAGGCGGCTTCCCGTTCCGGTGTCATATTGGATTTCAGGATTGTGCCTGCA
>NZ_ANNO01000139.1:0-1895 GCF_000409565.1 Pseudochrobactrum sp. AO18b | reverse complement strand
CGTCTCAATTGAGACGGCGTAACTTCATCAGTCAGAGCGTAGTTTCGGATCCAATGCGTCGCGCAGACCATCACCAAACAGGTTGAAACCCAGAACGGTCACGAAAATCGCAATGCCCGGAAACAGGGTCAGGTGATCGGCAACGCCCATATAGGAGCGTCCGTCTGCCAGCATGGCACCCCATTCAGGGCTTGGCGGCTGTGCGCCCAGACCGATGAAGGAGAGGGATGCCGCAGTCAGAATGGATGTCCCGATACGCATGGAGAAATAGACAATCACATTCGGCAGTGTGCCCGGCAGAATGTGGCGCAGCATGATCACTCGGTCTTTAACCCCGATAGCGCGGGATGCATCCACATACACAGTGCGCTTGAGCTGCAATGTTGTGCCGCGGGCAAGACGGGCAAAAACCGGAATCGAGAAGATCGCAACCGCATAGATCACATTGGTGATGCCAGGTCCGAGAATAGCAATAACCGCAATCGCCAGCAGGATACCCGGAAAGGCCAGCAGCAGATCGCACAGACGCATCACGGCGGAGTCAATCCAGCGGCCGTAATAGCCGGAAATGATGCCGAGCGAGACGCCGACCAGAGCACCCAGTGTCACGGACAGGAAGCCGACAGACAGTGAAATCCGTGCGCCCCAGATGATACGGCTGAAAATATCGCGGCCATAGGTATCCGTGCCTGCCCAATGGGCGGCACTCGGCCCCTGCAGCACGGCATTATAATCCGGAATTGTCGGATCATAAGGGGCAACAAACGGCGCGAAGATAGCCATCAGCACCAGTGTGATGATGAAGATAAGCGCAACCATTGCCACTTTTTGTTTTTTAAAGCGGCGCCAGAATTCAGCCAAAGGCTTGCGCATTTTTTCGGTGGGTTCCACCACAACAGTTGTCGCACTCATTTGTAGCGGATCTCCGGATTTGCGAAAGCATACAGCACATCAACCAGCATATTGATGAAAATGAACTGCAGCGAGAACAGCAGGATCAGCGCCTGAATGACCGGATAGTCACGATAGGAAACTGAATCGACCAGCAGACGGCCGAGACCCGGCCATGAGAACACGCTCTCAACCACAATCGAACCACCGAGCAGGAAGCCGAATTGCAGGCCTACCATGGTGATGATCGGGATCAACGCATTGCGCAGAGAGTGTTTCCAGATCACACGGCGTTCCGGCACACCTTTGGCGCGTGCAGTGCGGACATAATCTTCACGGGCAATTTCGATGAAGGAAGAGCGGGTGAAACGCGCCATCACCGCAGCAACACCGACGCCGAGCGTAAAGGACGGCATAACAAAATGCTGCCATGTGCCGTAGCCGCCGGTCGGGAACCAGCCGAGATGGACGGAGAACAGGTTGATGAGCAGCAGGCCGAGCCAGAAAGGCGGAAAGGAAATACCGGAAACCGCAATAATCATACCCGCATAATCAGGCCATTTGCCGCGTTTGACAGCGGAGACAACGCCGATCAGCAGGCCGAGAGCCGTTGACCAGAGCATGGCGAACAAGGTCAGCCAGACGGTCGGCATCAGGCGGGCGCCGATTTCTTCCGCAACAGTGCGGCGGGTTTTCAGCGAAATGCCGAAATCACCCTGCACAGCGCGGGTAAAATAGCGGACGAACTGTTCAGGCAGCGGTTTATCAAGCCCGAGCGAGGAGCGCACAACGGCGACATCTTCAGCGCTGGCTTCAGGGCCGGCAACAAGACGGGCAGGATCACCGGGCAACATATGCACGAAGGCAAAAACGCAGACCATCACCATCGCAATGACAGGGACAGTGGCCAACAGCCGTTTGATCAGATAGGCAAACATGGATTTCCTTTCTGAAAAACTGTGCTGACCGTATTAAGCGTATCCCGAAAAGTGCGAAGCGGGTTT
>NZ_ANNO01000138.1:0-1473 GCF_000409565.1 Pseudochrobactrum sp. AO18b | reverse complement strand
GGTGTTTTTTTGTTTCTGATAATTATCGGGCAGAATGAAAACGTACCCTTTTCGTTCTATACTTATATGCCTATATTCGCTAATGTCTGACGACCCGCTTTCTTTTGATCGGGTTACAGACTGGCTGTATCCATCACCTGTCCTTCGCTTCTGCTTGCCGAGAGAGTTCTGACATGTCCAAAAAAGATAAGTCATCACAGCCCCCTGCTGATTTGAACAAGCAGAAACAGGGTTTCGGCGAAACACCGCAAGTTGATGGTTTCGGCGAAGTGCCTCAGGCAGAGTTTTCAGGCATTCCGCTCTCCTCTTCGGTTGGCGACTGGTCGCGGATGATCAGTGAAATGGCTGAGCAGCCGGAAGCACTGCCTGTTACCAAACCGGCAACCCCAAAGAAAACCGCCCCGAAAAAAAGCGACACCTCCAAGGCACCTTCATCCCGCGCCAAAGCAGCCACGCTGAAAGAACGCGTCGCGTCAGGTCTTAATCCTGTCTCCGGCATGGATATCACTATGGAAGATGCAGCCAATATGCCTTCCAGCGGTGCCACTGCAACTGTGGAAGCTCTGTCTGCCTTGATTGAATCCGGCAATCCGCTGTTCAAAAACGGTAAACTCTGGACACCGCACCGGCCGGAACGCCCTGCCAAATCTGAGGGCGGCATCCAGATTAAAATGGAAACCGAGTATACCCCTTCCGGTGACCAGCCGACAGCTATCGCCGATCTGGTTGAAGGCATTGAGAACAGTGATCAGACACAGGTTCTGCTCGGCGTCACCGGCTCCGGCAAGACCTTTACCGTTGCCAATATTATTGAACGCACCCAGCGCCCTGCTCTGATCCTCGCACCGAATAAAACACTGGCTGCCCAGCTTTACGGAGAGTTTAAAAGCTTCTTCCCGAATAATGCGGTCGAATATTTCGTTTCCTATTATGATTATTACCAGCCGGAAGCCTATGTGCCGCGCTCCGATACCTTCATTGAGAAAGAATCCTCGATCAATGAAGAAATCGACCGGATGCGCCACTCCGCAACCCGCTCGCTGTTGGAACGCGATGATGTGATTATCGTCGCCTCGGTCTCCTGTATTTACGGTATCGGTTCGGTCGAAACCTATACGGCGATGACCTTTGAGATGAAGATCGGCGACCGTCTTGATCAGCGTCAGCTTCTCGCCGATCTGGTGGCACAGCAATATAAGCGGCAGGATATCAATTTCGTGCGCGGTTCTTTCCGCGTGCGCGGCGATACAATTGAACTCTTCCCTGCCCACTTGGAAGACCGCGCATGGCGCATTTCGCTCTTTGGCGATGAGATTGAGACCATTACAGAATTTGACCCGCTGACCGGACAGAAAACCGGCGATCTCAAATCCGTAAAAATCTATGCGAACTCGCATTATGTAACACCGCGCCCGACACTTAATCAGGCGATCAAATCCATCAAGGAAGAGCTAAAACATCGTCTCGTCGAGC
>NZ_ANNO01000137.1:0-10264 GCF_000409565.1 Pseudochrobactrum sp. AO18b | reverse complement strand
GCCGGTATTGAAAACTATTCGCGTTATCTCACCGGCCGCCAGCCGGGTGAGCCGCCGCCAACCTTGTTTGAATATATTCCGGATAATGCACTGGTTTTCATCGATGAAAGCCACGTTACCGTTCCGCAGATCGGCGGCATGTATCGCGGCGACTTCCGTCGTAAGGCAACGCTGGCGGAATATGGTTTTCGCCTGCCGTCCTGTATGGACAACCGCCCGCTGCGCTTTGAAGAATGGGACGCAATGCGCCCGCAAACCATTGCGGTCTCGGCAACCCCGGGCAAATGGGAAATGGAGCAATCCGGCGGCGTGTTTGCTGAACAGCTGATCCGCCCGACAGGTCTGATCGACCCGCCGGTGGAAGTGCGCTCCGCCCGCTCGCAGGTCGATGATGTGCTGGGTGAAATCCGCGAAACCGCGAAAAACGGTTACCGCTCGCTGGTAACCGTGCTGACCAAGCGCATGGCCGAAGACCTCACCGAATATCTGCATGAGCAAGGTGTGCGCGTTCGCTATATGCACTCGGATATTGATACGCTGGAGCGTATCGAGATTATCCGCGATCTGCGCCTTGGCACATTTGACGTTCTCATCGGTATCAACTTGCTGCGCGAAGGTCTGGATATTCCGGAATGCGGCTTCGTCGCTATTCTCGATGCGGATAAAGAAGGCTTCCTGCGTTCGGAAACTTCGCTGGTGCAGACAATCGGCCGTGCAGCGCGAAATGTCGATGGCCGTGTTATTCTTTATGCCGACACCATTACCGGCTCCATGCAGCGCGCGATGGAGGAAACCAGCCGCCGCCGTGAGAAGCAGGTTGCCTATAATACCGAACACGGCATTACGCCGGCCTCGGTACGCAAGAACATCTCGGATATTCTCAATTCCGTTTATGAGCGTGATCATGTGCGGGCAGATATCAGCGGCTTTGCCGAACAAGGCGGCATGGTCGGCAATAATCTCGGCGCGCATCTTGAGCATCTTGAGAAGAAGATGCGTGACGCCGCGGCCGATCTCGACTTTGAAACGGCTGCAAGACTGCGTGACGAAATCAAACGTCTGCGAGAAAAAGAACTGGCTATTGCCGATGATCCGCTGGCGCGTGAAGCGGAGCTATCCCTTGAACGACCGTCCAGAGGTGGCAGAACATCACCGTCGCCATCCCTGTTTAAAAAACCGTCGCTCGACAATATGGGACCCGGAACAGATATGGCGAAACCGCTCGGCCCGCAGAGCGACGACGATCCGGCTCCGGTCAGACGGCATCGTGCCGGTGCAGGCTCCTATGAAGATCCGGTAGATGTAAAGCGTAAAACCCGCCGCTCCGGCAAGACCGGACGTCCCGGCAAATAACGCCCTGCTTCTTGACCGTATTGACAGCACAAGACGGAAAACGCATGAAAGCGATGTGCGTTTTCCATTTCTTAGAGCGTCGCGCGCCCTTTCGGGCGTACAAAAATCGCTCTAACATTTTATATTTGCAGTATAATTTCACTTTAAACTCATTCAAGTTTAAGAAATTATGCTCTGGCATTAACATATGTCTCAAAACCCGCGCAGGACTTTTGCGATATATTCTGACAGGATCAGCCTATGCGCCTTCCGGCCGGATTATTTGCTGCACTCATGCTGTCTGTTCCGGTCTCTGGTCTGTCTGTTGCCTTTGCACAGGAGCAGCAGGAAAAACCAACCGAATCCGCCCCTCCCGTAACGGAGAAAAAACAGCGCGAGAAGTCTGACACCGCCGCAAAACCTGCGCCGGATGTTGCGCAAATCTGCCGCCTGATCGCTGGATCGGCTGAAAAACATGGCATTCCGCCGAATTTCTTTGCCCGCCTGATCTGGAAAGAAAGCCGTTTTGACCATCTGGCTGTCAGCCCTGTCGGTGCGCAGGGTATTGCGCAGTTCATGCCTTACACAGCCAAAGAACGCGGCCTGACCGATGCTTTTAATATTGAACAGGCTCTGCCCGCCTCGGCATCGTTTTTGAAAGATTTGCATGGCAGTTTCGGCAATTGGGGGCTGGCAGCAGCGGCCTATAATGCAGGGCCGACACGCCTGTCCAACTGGATGAAGAATGGCGGATTTCTGCCGCTGGAGACAGAAAATTATGTTCTCTCCATTACCGGAAAAAGCGTGGATCATTTCAGTACCGGACAAGAGCTGACTGACACGCCGCTGGATGACAAGCTGCCCTTTCAGCAAGCCTGCCAGCTCCTGCCCGTCATCAAATCCCGCTCAATCTCTATGGCACAGCTTAATCCGTTTCCATGGGCGGTTCAGGTGGCAGGAAATTTCCGTCAAAGTGTTGTCAGTGCGCAATGGAACCGCTTGCGCAAACAGAATCCGAAACTGTTCGCCGGTCGGGAAATCTATATATCGCGTGTGCGCAGCCCGATCGGCAGAAGAGGAATCTATGTCGCCCGCCTCGGTGCGAACAGCCGTCAGACAGCGGATAATCTCTGCCAGACCATCAGAATCAGTGGCGGCTCGTGCATCATTCGCAGAAACCGCTGAAACTTTCAGAGCCTTTGGCGACAATGAAAGTGAAATACACGGGGCTGCATCACTTTCCGGAATAAGCGACAACCCGAATACACAACCGGAATGCCAGCAATTGTTCAATTTCAGCAGTGAAAACAACGCTCTTTAAAATCGAAAGCAGCCTTTTCGTGTATTTTTTTCTCAAAATATGCGATTTTTTAAGTGATCCGACTTCTTCCAACCATAAAGAACTACATAATTCAGTTATTATACAACAATTTTCAAAACTAAATAAAACTTAAGTCATCTTGAATTTCTTTTTAGTGAAGTATCTTTGTATTTATGACTATTTATTTTTTATTACAGCCCATCTTGGCAAAGAAAAAACAGCGTCATAACAAAAATTTGCTTGCCAAATACCTCTCTATAGATCAGTCTTCAAATGTTCGGGCATTTGGCGAACAATGGAAGACTGGAAGAACGGCGCGCCGGAACCGCTATAAGCTCCGGGTCAGGCAACTGACAATGATCGGCTCCTTTCCTGATTTCGATAACTGCCTGCATACCCCTACCGCTGGGCGTGTGGTGCGCATAGCGGTTCGAAAAATTCCGTTGCGGCTGAAAGGCCAAGACGGCGCCAAGGAAAAGGAACGTATCCCATGGCACAAACCGGCGTAGTCAAATTCTTTAATGGTGAAAAAGGCTTTGGCTTTATCAAACCGGATAATGGCGGACCAGATATTTTCGTACATATCTCTGCTGTTCAGGCTTCCGGCCTCACAAACCTCGCTGACAATCAGAAAGTTTCTTTCGAAACTGAACCGGATCGTCGCGGCAAAGGCCCTAAAGCTGTAGACATCAGCATTACCGAGTAAAAAGCACCAACTGCCTATATATGATTTCTGCGTGACATTCTCACAGAAGTCAGATTGCAAGCAGTGCTTTATCCAGAAACCCCGGTTACGCCGGGGTTTTTTATTATCTGCAGAACGGCTCCTGTGAGCGCTCGCTGTTCACTTTCTGATACAGTCTGAAAACCAAAAAAGACGGCTCAAACCAGCACGCAGAGCATTGCGGGATTGATCCTTTCATTAGAGAGTCTCCTATCCCGTTGTTTTCATGAATGTCTTACAGCTGAAGCCCGCCTCCCTCTAAGCAATGTGTCCGCACACTCTCAAGGCACATGAAGCCATGTTTTCAAATCCACGCTGCTTGTCATTAATCGTGACATACGGAGATATTTAAAAAGCTGAACATTCCCCCTATTTTCTGTTCAGCAAGCATTCATATGCCCTGCTTTAATGATTGGTCATCATCTTATCACAGCACATAAAGTTGCTGCTGAGAGAAGACCAAAACCGGCATTGCCGAATGCGTATAGCTTCGTAAGGAGGCACAGATTATGATGAATAAGTTGACCAAGACCGCTCTGATCGCAGGCCTCTCCATTGCCACGATAGCCGGCAATCTTTCAGTTGCATCCGCTGATGACTGGGGACGCCGCCACGGGGGCTGGAACAATGGTGGCTGGAATCATGATAATGGCTGGCGCAACCGTGACAGAGACTGGGATCGCCGCCGTGATCGCAACAATGCGATAGCCGCAGGCGTGCTTGGCCTTGCAGCCGGTGCGATTATCGCCGGGGCCATGTCGCAGCCGCAACCGCAGCCTGTTTATCGTGAACCGATTTACAATGCACCGCCACCGCAGACTTTCTACCCTGCCCAGCCGGCACGCGGAAATTATGGCCGCGACTACCGTGGCTCTTACCAGCCATGGACACGCGAATGGTATAACTGGTGCTCCCAGAAATACCGCTCCTTTAATGCCCAGTCCGGTACATTCCGTGGCTATGATGGTCAGGATCACTTCTGCGTCGCAAACTGATCCCGTTCAGATGAAAAAACCGCCGGTCACTCCGGTGGTTTTTTTATGAGAGTTTTGGGTGCCCGTGGCAACTCAATTACACCAGAAACGGATTGCCTCTGCGCTCATCACCAAAGCGACTGCCTGCGCCATGGCCGCAGATAAAGCTGAATTCATCACCAAGCGGCAGCAGCTTCTCCTTGATGGAGCGGATCAATGTATCATGATCTCCGCCCGGCAAATCCGTACGGCCCACTGATCCGTTGAACAAGACATCACCGACAATTGCAAAATGCATGGCTTTATTGATGAAAACCACATGCCCAGGTGAGTGCCCCGGACAATGCAAGACTTCAAAATTCTCACCGGCAACCTGTAAAACATCACCTTCTTTCAGCCAGCGATCCGGCTGAAAATTGCGGAAGCCGTCTCCCAGACCAAATTTGGCCGCCGAGGCTTCCACATTGTCGTAGAGAAACGCATCCTCTTCCTGTGAACCGATAATCGGCACCTGCAAAGCATCACGCAGATCAGCGGCAGCACCGATATGATCGACATGACCATGGGTGATCCAGATCTCTTCGATCTTCAGCTGATTGTTCTCGATCACTTCTTTCAGCGCATCAACATCACCGCCCGGATCAACAACAACGCCTTTTTTACTGTCCTTATCGAACAGGATTGTGCAATTCTGCCGAAAAGGCGTGACTGCCACTATGATTGCCTGAAGCTTGCTCATTTATCACCCGATTATCGTTTGCGTGCTCTGACCGGTTTTCGTTTTGCCTAGAGCGCCGTGTGCCAGATCTGGCACACAAAGGACGCTCTAACACTTTAAAATTCGCACATGTCTGGTTCAAATGGATTCATTTGAGTTCCCGCGAACATGCGCCACAGAAGGATCCAGAGTAAGTGCCATGCGTATAATTAAGCGCGGCACACTCTGGTGCAAACAAAAAGGACAGCCGTAGCTGTCCTTTATATAGGCCGGATAAATCAAAAAAGCAGCGCATCGCGCACCGCCTGAAGAAAAAACATATTCATAAGACCGGCATGACATCCCGCCCTGCCGGTCATAAGGTAATTAATCCCGAGTTTTTACGGTCAGGCTTTATTAGCCATGCTGTTTTTAATCAGACCGATCACGGCTGTCAGAACGGCACCACCGGCACCGCCGCCGATCAGCTGTCCGACAATACCGCTCAAAGCAGAATCGACACCGCCACCGGCCAGCATTGGCAGAAGCTGACCGAGGATCAAACCGCCGATACCACCGGCAACTGTATTGCCTGTTGTTCCAAGGCTGAGATTCTTAACTGCACCGGCCAGATTGCCGCCGACAGCACCGGCGACTAACTGTACAAGAATAGGAATAATGGCATCCATAATTGTCACCCCAATTAATGTTAAACATCAAAGTAGAACGCCTTGACATCTTGATGATGACAAGAAAAAGGAGACTGTCAATTCTTATAATTATTACCTGATAAATTCAGCATGTTTCATCCCTCCGGAACTGCCCGCAATCATACAGTTTCACACAGAATCAGATTTAAACGGCAGATAGTGTGAAAATGCAGGATGTTGCGCCGCAAAATATTGCCATGATTGTTTCTAAAGCAGATAATGGAAAGTAAGATGCAGATAATCTATCCGCATAGCAAACAGGCTGATAGAACTAGCAGGCTGAAATATGAATGAACCGGAGACCGGACGTGCGTTTCAATCACAATGATACTACTATTCGTGCTGCCCTCTCAGAAGATGAGGTCAACGATCTGGGCATCATTGAACTTCTGTTCTTTTCCTATCGCGATTTTACAGCTGATCCCGATAAGCAGCTTGAAACCATGGGCTTCGGCCGCGCGCATCACCGTGTGTTATATTTCGTCAACCGCAAGCCCGGCATGAGTGTTGCGGAACTGCTGGATGTTTTGAAAATCACCAAGCAAAGCCTTGCCCGTGTTCTGAAACAACTGGTCGATAACGGCCATATTATCCAGCTGACCGGTGAAACCGACCGCCGCCAGCGGGAATTATATCCGACTGTTTCCGGCCGCGAGCTTATTCTTTCTCTGACACAACCACAGTCAAACCGCATTGCCGCGGCTCTGGCTGAAAGCAATGTCACGGAAAAACAAATTATCCAGAATTTCCTGAAAGCCATGGTCAACAGCGACCAGCGCGATCAGATCGACAGCCTGCCGCTCAGCCGGTAAATATAAACAGCCTTCATTCACATAGTGTGTATATCCGAAGGCCGTGCACACAGATAAACAGACTGCAGAAGCCGAGATAACAAGCTGAATACACGCCTCGCCTGAGGCAGGAAAAGCTCTGTACTGAAAGGGTAAACCAATGACCAGCGAAGACACAATTCTGTCCGACGATGCCCCGCACCTGCTGGTGGTTGATGATGATACCCGTATCCGCAGCCTGCTCTCGCAATATCTGAGCACCACCGGTTACCGTGTCACAATGGCAGCCAATGCGCAGGAAGCCCGCCGCAAGCTCGAAGGCATTGATTTCGATCTCATTATTCTCGACGTCATGATGCCGGGCGAAAGCGGTGTGGAACTGACCCGCTCGCTGCGTGAGCAGAAAAATGTACCCATTCTGATGCTCACCGCGCTTTCAGAAACTGACAGCCGTATCAGCGGCCTCGAAGCCGGCGCCGATGATTATCTCTCCAAGCCGTTTGATCCGCGTGAACTGACACTGCGCATCAATAATATTCTGCGCCGCGGTGCCCAGCCGACACAGCATATTATTGAGCAGATTGTTTTCGGTCCTTACACTTTTTCCATTCCGCGCAAGGAACTCAAACAGGGCGGCGAAGTTATCAAACTGACGGATCGTGAACAGGATATTATGACGATCTTCGCTGAACGCGCCGGTGAGACAGTGCCGCGTCATGAACTGACAGGTCAGGACGGGGAAGTCGGAGAAAGAACAATCGATGTGCAGATCAACCGTCTGCGCCGCAAGATTGAAGTCGATCCTGCCAATCCGATCTGGCTGCAAACAGTGCGCGGCATCGGCTACAAGCTGAGCATTGAGCAATAAAAGCGCTCGTCGCCAATAACAGAATCCTGACGGACAGGAGAAAATAGCAGTTGCTCTGGAAAAGGTTTTCCGACTGGCTGGCATTGCGTATGCCCAAGCGGCTTTATGCGCGCTCGCTCATCATCATCATCGCTCCGATGGTGCTGTTGCAGTCGGTTATTGCCTTCGTTTTTATGGAGCGACACTGGCAGATGGTCACAGAGCGTCTGTCCACTGCGGTTGTGCGCGATATTTCTGCTATTATTGATATTCTGGAAACCTATCCGCAGGAACCTGATTACGCGAATATCATCCGCATTGCGCAACAGCGGCTGGATCTCAACGTATCTGTTCTGCCACCCTCGCCGCTGCCGCCGCCGGGACCAAAGCCGTTTTTCTCCATCCTTGATTATTTTCTTAATGAGGAAATCACCCGCCAGATCAATCGCCCGTTCTGGATTGATACGGTCGGGGATTCTGACTTGGTAGAAATCCGCATTCAGCTGGATGACAAAGTCTTACGTGTTTTTGCCAAGCGCAGTCAGGCTTATGCATCCAATACGCTGATCTTCCTCACATGGATGATCGGTACGGCACTGGTTTTGCTGACCATTGCGATTGCCTTCCTGCGCAATCAGATCAAACCGATCCAGCAATTGTCAGAAGCGGCGGAAAGTTTCGGTAAAGGCCAGCCCATGCCTGTCGGCTTCCGACCCCATGGCGCTGAAGAAGTACGCAAGGCGGGCATTGCCTTCATCCAGATGCGCGAACGCATTGAACGGCAGATTGAACAGCGTACAGCCATGCTCAGCGGCGTGAGCCACGATCTGCGCACCATTCTCACGCGCTTTAAATTGCAGCTGGCCATTGCAGGCAGCAAGATTGATACGGTGCCGCTCAATCAGGATATTACCGACATGCAGAATATGCTGGAAGGCTATCTGGCTTTTGCCCGCGGTGAAGGCAGCGAGGAGCAAGGCTTTCTGGATCTGCAAATCCTCATCACAAAACTGGAAGAAGAAGCGCGGCTGCGCAATCGCGGTTTCTCCGCCGAGATACACGGCAACAGCAATATTCACGTCCGCCCGAATGCGTTCACACGGCTGGTCAGCAATCTCGTCGGCAATGCTTTCCGCTATGCGCAATCCGTGCATTTAACGGCAACCCATGAGAATGACTGGCTGACCATTGTTGTCGATGATGACGGCGCGGGTATACCGGAAGACAAGCGGGAAGAAGTTTTCAAACCCTTTGTCCGTCTGGATGAAGCCCGCAATCAGGATGCAGGCGGCACAGGTCTGGGCTTAGCGATTGCCCGCGACATCGCCCGCAATCACGGCGGCGATATCACACTGGACAGCAGTCCGACCGGCGGTCTGCGCGCCATTGTCAGCATTCCTGCCTGATGCATTCTCAAGCGGTTTAAATGAGACAGCGTAACGCGGTATAAGACTAGATTAGCTTCTGCCCGTTCGGCACATTCCGCTCTGTTGCCGCCAAGACAATATCGCCATTTTCATCGGCAAATCCGAGCGTCAAAACTTCGGACATAAACGGACCGATCTGGCGCGGCGGGAAATTGACAACGGCCAGAACCTGACGGCCGACCAGCGTTTCCGGCGTATAATGAACAGTAATCTGTGCGGATGATTTTTTAATACCGATCACATCGCCGAAATGAATTTTCAGCTTATAAGCAGGCTTGCGGGCTTTGGCGAAAACTTCCGCTTCAATAATCGTACCGGTGCGGATATCGACTTTTTCAAAATCCGCAAAACTGATTTCCTGCTGCTCAGACACGACACCCCCGCCCATACTTGTAGAGCGTGTCGCGTGTAATTTTATCCACTGCGCCCGCTCTGTCTCCAAGTTTTTACACATGTCACTATCGGAAAACCGGTAGCCGCTTTTCCGCGACATGCGCTAGATCATAGTTCCTTAAACTTAGATCAGTTTAAGGTAAAATTATGCTCTAATTTTAAAGTGTTAGAGCGAGTTTTGTGTGCCAAGTCTGGCACACGGCGCTCTACCGCTGCCATTTTAAACAGGCAACGCTTGTTTTATCACCTTAAGCTCGGCCAACCGTTTCAAACAGCACGCCCTGCAAAGCTTCTTTCGCCGGCACACCCGACCAGACTACAAACTGGAAAGCCTGATAATAGCATTCACAGGCTTCCAGCGCGCTGGCCAGCAATACTTCGACCTGACGGCTGGTTGGCTTAGCGCCGCCTGCCAGCAACAGGGACTGGCGATACATAATCGCCCCTTCCTGACGCCACAGATCAAAATGCCCCATAAGCAGCTGCTCATTAATCAGAGAGAGCAGACGCATGACTTCATTCACGCGCGGCTCACTCACCTTTACATCAAAGGCGCAGGCCAGATGCAGCGCTTCAAACTCTTCCATCCACGAGAATGAAAGGTGATAATCTGTCCAGTTACCGACAACAGAAACTGCAATCTCATCGTCACCGGTACGGTCAAAAGCCCAGTCATTGGCATGCGCAACCTGTTCAATGACATCCACCGGATGTGCATCGCGAGCGATATCGAGCTCAAGAAGGTTCATGTTCGTTCCCTGTTTTTGGGCTTACTCGCAAGAGTAAAACCCGGATTCCGGCTGTCATAAACACGCAGCCGGAATGTATCCTCCGCAGCAATTGCCACAAAAAAGACACACTGGTTAATAGGCCGAGACAAATGTTGCCAAACGCTGCAACCCCGCCTCCAACACACGCGCAAACACATGACTGTTACACTGATGCATCAACCGGATCTGTGCGGCTGAACTTATTGTCCTGCCGCTCCCCGCTTCTGCCATGCTTCATGACTCAATTACGAATCATGCAGTGTTTTCAGTCTATTGAT
>NZ_ANNO01000136.1:0-6541 GCF_000409565.1 Pseudochrobactrum sp. AO18b | reverse complement strand
GCTGTAACCGATTCTGGAATAAGGGCTTTTAGGCATTCGCCCCTGTGAATAAAAAGTTAAAAAATCTTTGAGATTTTTAGACCTTAAGCGCCTTTTTTCGCTGGTTTTTCTGCCAGTGCTGCTTCGATTTTAGCAATACGCTCTTCGAGCTCGGCAATTTTGACCGTCAGGGCACTGTTTTCGGTACGGGTTTTAACGGCCATTTCACGCATGGCTTCAAAATCTTCACGCTGCACAACATCCAAAGTGTTAAGCAGCTTTTCACCCTGAGAGCGCATTGCTGTCTCGACTTCACGACGCACGCCCTGCGCGGCACCCGCAGCATCAGTGACGAGTTTTGCGAGTTCATCAAGAACTTTACCGGTTGCATTACTCATTGGATCACCTCTTTTTAGCCGCCACAGGCGGAAATAAATCTCTAATGCTGAGATAAGCCCGCATTATAAATGATGCAAGACTGCGAAGCTTTAAAAACAAAACGACTTTGCCGGAGATTTAAGACCAGCTTAAGGCTAAAACCCGAATAAAGCCATAAAAGCAACGGACTTTTATCCTGAACAAAAATTCGCTATGCCTCATGCATAACAGCATCAACCAGTGCTGAACGCATAATAGCAGACGCAGCCATAACGGAGTGAAGAATGACCGAACCGCAGATCATGATGGCTGCACTGCCCTTCCCGAATATTGATCCTGTGCTGTTTTCCATAGGGCCGCTCTCCGTGCATTGGTATGGTATCGGCTATGTCATCGGCATTTTATTTGCGTGGTGGTATGGCAAGAAACTCGTAAACACAGCGCGTCTGTGGCCGAATAATAATGCGCCGATGGATCCGCTGGCGCTGGACGATTTTGTACTCTGGGCGGCGCTTGGGGTCGTGATCGGTGGACGTCTCGGTTACGTGCTGTTTTATAATTTCGGTTTCTATATCAGCAATCCGCTGGAAATACCGGCTGTCTGGGACGGCGGCATGTCTTTCCATGGCGGCATTCTCGGCACGACCGTTGCCATGATCCTGTTTGCACGCAAGCGTGGCATTCCTGTCTGGAGTATGTTCGACACTATCGCCGCCGGTGTGCCGATCGGCCTTGGCGTCGTGCGCATTGCCAATTTCATCAATTCAGAACTCTGGGGTCGTGTCAGCGATGTTTCATGGGCGGTCTATTTCCCGAATGGCGGCCCGCTGCCACGGCATCCGAGCCAGCTTTATGAAGCAGCACTCGAAGGCTTTGTATTGTTCTTCGTGCTGGCTCTGCTGATCTGGAAGAGCAATAAACTCAAAGCTCCGGGTTTCATCGCCGGTGCCTTTGTCGCCGGTTATGGCTTGTCACGTATTCTGGTGGAATTCTTCCGCGAACCGGACGCACAGCTCGGCTATCTCGTCGGTGGCTGGATGACCATGGGCATGGTTCTGTCTGTTCCGATGGTACTGCTTGGTGTCTGGGCAATGTGGCGCGGAAACCGCGCTGCGGCAAAGGCATAAACAATGGCAGAAACGACAATCCCCGCCGCAGACAGACTGAAGCAGCGTCTGATCCGTCTTATCAGCAATGGCGGGCCGATCAGCGTGGCAGATTATATGGCTTTCTGCCTCGCCGATCATGACGGCGGCTATTACATGACCCGTGAGCCGTTCGGGGCGAAAGGTGACTTCATCACCGCGCCGGAAGTCAGCCAGATGTTTGGTGAACTGATCGGCATCTGGGTCGTCAGCTATTGGGAAGCTCTGGGTAAACCGGAAAACTGCACCATTTGCGAAATTGGCGGTGGTCGCGGCACATTGATGAGCGATCTGCTGCGCGCGGCTGGCAAACTGGCACCGGAACTGCTGCGTACCGCCCATATCGCGATGGTGGAAACCAGCGACCGGTTGACAGGCGTGCAAAAGAAAAAACTTGAGGGTGCCGCCCCTCACATGGCTTGGTACAAAAGCTTCGGGGAAATCCCGCAAAACACGCTGATCCTCGTCGCTAATGAATTGTTCGACGCGCTGCCGGATCATCAATATGTCAAACATGAAGGTCGCTTTGTTGAGCGCATGGTAGCGACCTGCAATGAGGCAGCACCGGAACTTTGCTTCACTACCGGAACCGGCGGCATTGACCCTGCCCTTCTGCCGAAAGGTCATGAAACAGCACCGGAAGGTACAATTTTCGAGGCCTCACCGGCACGTTCTGCGCTGATGCAGCAGATCAGCGAACATATCCGCAAGCACAAAGGTGCGGCGTTGCTGATTGACTATGGCTCTCATGAAGCCGGTTTCGGCAACACACTGCAGGCACTCTATCAGCACGCCTATCAGGATGTGTTCATCGCTCCCGGTCAGGCCGATATTACTACACATGTGGATTTTGCCGCTCTCGCACAAATCGCTTCCGGCCTCGGCTGCACGACAAAAGCTGAAGAACAGGGCGACTTCCTGTTGAGAATGGGGCTGCTCAGCCGTGCCGGTCAGCTTGGTGCCGGTAAATCTGCCAGCGTGCAGGAGCAAATCCGTGATGATGTGGAGCGGCTGGCTGCGCCAAACCAGATGGGCAGCCTGTTTAAAGTCTTAAGCGTCACTTATCCCGACCTGAAAACAATCTGATATTTCATTTTCCAGAGAGACTATCATGACCAATATGCCTGATCCGATCCGCTCTCCTTTGCTCGAAACCAATGACCGCATCGCGCATGGGTTTTTCACCCGTCTCGGCGGCGTATCTTCCGGCATTTATGACAGCCTCAATGTCGGCGCAGGTTCTAAAGATGATCCTGATGCTGTTGCAGAAAACCGCCGTCGCGTAGCAGCCTATTTCGACCTCCAGCCGGCAGACCTGCAAACTCTCTATCAGGTGCATTCACCAACCGTTCTGACTATCACCGAAGCCCTGCCTTCGCCACGCCCGCAGGCGGATGCGATGGTGACCAATGTGCCGGGACTGATTCTGGGTGCATTGAGCGCCGATTGTGGTCCTGTGCTGTTTTGTGAGCCGGAAGCGGGCATTATCGGCTCCGCACATGCCGGTTGGCGCGGTGCCTTGGCCGGTGTTCTGGAAAACACCGTGGAAGCCATGGTTAATCTGGGCGGTGAAAGGTCAAAAATCCGCGCAGTTCTGGGGCCGTGCATTGGTCAGGACAATTATGAAGTCGGCGCTGAATTCGTTGCGGAATTCACTGCCCGCGATCAGACTTATGAACAATATTTCCGCCCATCGAGCGATCCGGCGCGTAAAATGTTTGATCTTTGGAGCTTTATCGTTGATCGTCTGTCAGCCTGCGGTATCCAGACAGCGTCTCTTGATCTCTGTACCTATGCCGATGAAGCGCGGTTTTTCTCTTATCGCCGCACCACCCATCGCAAGGAACCGGATTACGGACGCCAGATCGCCGCTATTGCCATCCGGAAGTAAGCGCTTCCGGTTCTGAAAACATGCATGATCCTGCCGGACTGCTCGCAGAGCGGTAACCGGCACGGTCGTTTGTTCAATGCGGAGATAATTATGGCACTTCACTTTGCACCGGAAGAATTTGCGGCACGCCGTGACCGGCTGATGCTCTGCATGGCTGAGAACAAGCTTGATGCATTGCTGCTATTTTCTCAGGAAAGCATGTATTGGCTGACCGGCTATGACACTTTCGGCTTTTGTTTTTTCCAGTGTCTGGTCGTCAAGCAGGACGGTAGCATGGTGCTGATGACACGCTCCGCCGATCTGCGTCAGGCGCGCCACACTTCTACGATTGAACATATCGTGCAATGGACAGATCGCGAAAACGCCAATCCTGCGGTTGATCTGCGCAATCTGCTTAATGATATGGATCTGCTTGGTGCCCGCATCGGTGTTGAATATCAGACCCACGGACTGACCGCCGCCAATGGCCGCAAACTGGATGAGCAGCTGAACAGCTTTGCCAAAGTCATCGATGCTTCCGGCATGGTTGATCGCCTGCGTCTGCTGAAAAGCCCTGCGGAAGCCGATTATGCCCGCAAGGCCGCAGCCTTGAGCGATGCGATTTATGATGCTGCACTTGATCAGACGCGCAAGAATGCCAATGAGGCGAATATTCTTGCCGCGATGATGGAAGCCAATTTCCTCGGCGATGGTGATTTTCCGGCCAATGAATATATTATCGGCTCCGGCCCCGATGCTCTTCTCTGCCGTTATAAATCCGGCCGCAGGCAGCTGCACAAAAATGACCAGCTGACCCTTGAATGGTCCGGCGTCTACCGCCATTATCACGCGCCGATGATGCGCACAGTACTGACCGGCAAAGCAACCAAGCGTCATGAGGAACTGTATCAGGCAGCACATGAAGCCTTGATGGCTGTGGAAGCCGCCCTCACCCCTGCCTCGACATTCGGCGATGTTTTTGAAGCCCATGCCAAGGCACTGGAAGCGCATTCGCTGACGCGGCACCGCCTCAATGCCTGCGGTTATTCCGTGGGTGCACGCTTCACACCGTCATGGATGGATCCGCAGATGTTCTATGCGGGCAATGCCGAGCGCATCGAGCCGGATATGACGCTGTTTGCCCATATGATTATTATGGATTCTGAAACCAATACGGCCATGACTTTAGGCCAGACCTATCTGACCACCAACGGCCCTGCCGAAAGCCTGTCGAAAAGCAGTCTTGATCTGGTGATTATTTAACAGGAACTGAAGCCGATGCCGGTTACTTTATCTGCCTCTGTTGATGCTTCTTTAAAACGGAAAGCAACACCGCAGTTGCCTTTTAAATCCTCCGCAACATTACCGTTGCTTTTTAAGTCTTCCGCAACATTACCGTTGCTGGTATCAGCCCTTCTGCTGGCTGGTTGCTCCTCGCAGACGACCAGTGAGAAAAGCGCGGCGCTTGCCCCGCTGACCTCTGATTTTGGTCAGCCCGCACAGGCTGCTCAGGCGCCTTTGAATATGGCCAAGGTGCGTAATTACAAACTCTATATTGCACCGATCATCGGCGCACCGCTGGAGATTGTGACACCGCTCTCATTGCGTTTTGACGACATCCTCAAAACCCAGTCCATTACTCTCGCCTCAAATATGGAAACCGAAGCCGATTATATTCTCAAAGGCTATCTGTCCAACCTCACCGAGAATAATCAGACTTCTGTGCTTTATGTCTGGGATGTTATGGATAAGCAGGGCAATCGCGTCCATCGCCTGCAAGGTCAGGAGAAAGTCTCCGGCAAAAACGGCTGGTCGTCTGTTCCTGCGAATGTGATGGGCAAAATTGCAGATGACACGCTGGCAGACTATTTCCGCTGGGTTTCGGCCAACGCTCCGTAAACAGCTTCAATCACGATCAAACATCAGGTGAGACTCAGCTTCACCTGATCCTGCCGGTCATGTTAAGCCTGTTCTCAGAAACTTCACACAAACGTGTCTTTTTGGCCTATAGAGAGCATGAAAATGCAACTTTTGTGAAATATCGGGGCATTAATGCTGCCCTGCGGCTTTTGTACCCTTGCAATACTGGCCAAGCTTTGTAAAAGGCCGCTCATCCAGCCAGTGTTGTATGAAGAAATGATGCATAGCTGCTGAAGTTGAAATTCTATGAGACGGACGGGTTGCAGACCCTGAATTCTCACAATCAAACCCGGATACAGGGAATCCGCGCATGACCAATGCAAAATGCATTCAAGGTTTATGCGCTAGGCAAACCAGCGCCAGAGGCAAAAAAGCATGAAACTTTTCGCGGGCAACTCCAATCGTGTCCTAGCAGAATCCGTCGCAAAACATCTGAATATTCCGCTCGGCAAAGCCGTTGTGAAGCGTTTTGCCGATCAGGAAATCTTCGTGGAAATTCAGGAAAATGTGCGTGGTGAGGACGTTTTCGTTCTGCAGTCCACCTCTTATCCGACCAATGACCACCTGATGGAACTGCTGATCATGATCGATGCATTCCGTCGTTCTTCAGCACGCCGCATCACTGCAGTGCTGCCTTATTACGGCTATGCCCGTCAGGATCGTAAACCAGGCCCGCGCACACCGATTTCCGCCAAGCTGGTTGCCAATCTTATCACTGAAGCCGGTGCAAACCGCGTTCTGACCCTTGATCTTCATGCCGGTCAGATTCAGGGCTTCTTCGATATCCCGACCGACAATCTCTATGCTGTTCCGGTTATCGCCCGCGATGTTAAAGCCAATTACGATACATCCAATGTGATGGTGGTTTCGCCTGACGTTGGTGGTGTGGTACGCGCCCGCTCACTGGCGAAGCGCATTGATGCGCAGCTGGCAATCGTTGACAAGCGCCGTGACCGTCCGGGTGAATCGGAAGTAATGAACGTCATCGGTGACGTGACCGGCAAAGACTGCCTGCTGTTCGACGATATCGTTGATTCCGGCGGCACACTCTGCAATGCGGCTGAAGCTCTGCTGGCCAAAGGCGCAACCAGCGTTACCGCCTATATCACCCATGGTGTTCTCTCCGGTGGCGCGATTGCCCGTATCACCAATTCCAAGCTGAAAGAACTGGTTATCACCGATTCCATTCAGCCAACCGCTGCAATTGATCAGGCACACAACATCCGTGTTCTGTCGATCTCCGGCCTGA
>NZ_ANNO01000135.1:0-4987 GCF_000409565.1 Pseudochrobactrum sp. AO18b | reverse complement strand
GATCATTGATCCGGCTTTTTTGTTTTCTTCTTCACAAAGACAGTGCATTCTTTCTCTCAAACGGAGGAGAATGCATCATGTCAGATCCCATACTCTATACGAATCCGATGTCGCGCGGACGTATTGCCCGCTGGATGCTGGAAGAAACCGGCTCTCCCTACACTACACAGATCGTCCCTTTCGGTCCGGTTATGAAAGATGCGGAATACCGGTCGATCAATCCGATGGGCAAAGTACCGGCATTGCAGCATAACGATCATATCATCACCGAAACCGCTGCGATCATCGCCTATCTGGCTGATATTTTTCCGGATGCCAAACTGGCGCCAACCGCAGACGAGCGGGCAAAATATTATCGCTGGCTGTTTTTCGGCGCAGGACCTGTGGAAGCGGCTGTCAGCAACCATGCCAGCGGCTTTAATCCGACAGAAGAACAAGGCCGGTTTATCGGCTATGGCTCCTATGAAACTGTTATGGATGTGCTCGATCAGGCGCTGTCAGAAACGCCTTACATTACCGGCGACCGCTTTACCGCAGCCGATGTCTATGTCGGTGCGCAAGTGAATTTCGGTCTGGGTTTCAATACAATTGAAAAACGCCCGAGCTTTATCGCCTACAGCCAGAGACTACTGGAACGCCCTGCCCTGCAACGGGCAACAGCGCTTGATGATGCCGATATGGCGAAAATGAAAACCTGATTATTCCGCAGCCTCGGCGCCGTCTGCGCTTTCATCCGGCCCGTTCGGATCACCGGCTGCGGTTTCACAACCCATATCGGGAAATGCAACAATACGCATGCCCTTGAAGTCATTTCGTACAACCAGCAGGCCGCGCTCTTCAAAATAAGTCAGCAGACGACGGGCGCGGCTGGTGGAGTGACTGCCATAGGCACGCGCCAGCGTGGCATCAGACGGGCATGGCGCAGCTTTAACCGCAGCCTGCGCCACAATCAGAAACACGCCCTGCACATCATCGGTCAGGCTTTCTGACAATTGCAGTGCAGTCTGCCACTTCTCATCATCAATCAGCTCATCCCCGCCGCTGGCCTGTGCCACAGCAAGACGACGACGGAATGCCGGTAACGCCAGCGGTTCCCCCGGTACACGATGAATACGGCAGCGCACCAGAAAATCCTGATACAGCACGGCCACAGTGCGATAAGCGGCTTCCGGATCTTCGATGATCTCGGTCATCACCTTATCGAGCAGCTCTTCACGCTCGGCTTCCACCAAGCCCGGAAATAGCGGCTCATCCGGCACTTCGGCTTCCGGCTTGGCTTTCACAACCTGCTCCAGAATTTCTGCAATCGGGCGCGGCGGTGGTGGCGGTGGTGGCGGACGGCGCACAATCATCTTCGCTTCAGCCGCACTTGGCGTAAAAATCAGATCAGCCGCATC
The DNA here is from genome assembly GCF_000409565.1 of Pseudochrobactrum sp. AO18b. Classification (NCBI taxonomy): domain Bacteria; kingdom Pseudomonadati; phylum Pseudomonadota; class Alphaproteobacteria; order Hyphomicrobiales; family Brucellaceae; genus Pseudochrobactrum; species Pseudochrobactrum sp. AO18b. The sequence continues at coordinate 3,590 of NZ_ANNO01000135.1, read as the reverse complement.
AACCGGAGAATCCGGCAATGGCATTAGTTTCGGGCTGGATGAGCGCGCAGAAGTTTCCACCTTGCCGATTTTCACCGGCAGCGGACGGCGCGACAAGGCAGGCCCCAACGCCACAAAATGGCCGCGCTGCAAATCACGGAACTGTTCTGCCTGACGGCGATCCATACCCAGCAGATCGGCTGCACGCGCCATATCAATATCAAGGAATGTACGCCCCATCAGAAAATTGGAAGCTTCAGCCGCCACGTTTTTGGCAAGCTTTGCCAGACGCTGCGTGGCAATCACACCGGCCAATCCGCGCTTACGGCCACGGCACATCAGGTTGGTCATAGCGCTCAGTGAAATTTTACGCGCTTCATCGGAGACTTCACCACCGACAGAAGGCGCAAAAAGCTGTGCTTCATCGACAACCACCAGCATCGGATACCAGTAATCACGGTCAGCATCGAACATGCCATTGAGAAATGCCGCAGCGGCTTTCATCTGCTGGTCAATATCCAGGCCTTCGAGATTAACCACCACAGACACACGGTGCTGGCGGATACGCTGGGCAATACGGGTCAGTTCAGCCTCGGTACGTGCAGCATCAACCACCACATGGCCGTAAACATCGGCCAGCGTGACAAAATCACCTTCAGGATCAATGATGCACTGCTGCACCCACGGCGCGCTCTGCTCCAGCAAGCGGCGCAGCAGATAGGACTTACCGGAACCGGAATTGCCCTGAACCAGCAAACGTGTGGCCAGAAGCTCTTCGAGATCGAGCATAGCCGCGGTGCCGTTCGTTGTGGCTCCCATGTCGATGCCGACCTTCATATGACCTCCTGAAATACACGTGAAAAAACACCCTGATGAACGGGTGTGATAAAATAAGATTCGGGATATGGAACTTGTCTATCAGCTATGTATCATAACACCAAGCCACGAAGCGCGCGCATTTAGCACGGCTGCTGCGGAATACACAGCGACAGGCCATATAAGGCTCAAAAATGCCTGTCTTGTGCACAAAAACTTGCACTTAAGGGTTTTATCGCTTATGAGAGCGCATCCGCGTAGACACCCTTGGAGGCAACGCGGAATGATATGCCCGCATCATCGCTGTTTTTGCTGCGTATTTCGCGGATATATCATGTTTCGGAATCTCACCTGATTTTGCGGAACACTCCAAATTACTTGATAAGGAAAAGCCATGAGCGAAGTTAAAACTCTCAAGGCCGTAAAACGCGAACGGGCTGGTAAGGGGTCCTCCCGTGCACTTCGCGACAACGGTCAGATTCCAGCAGTCATCTATGGTGACAAGCAGCCTGCTATTTCGGTCGCTATCGACTATAAAACAGTTTACTACCTGATTTATGGCGGCGGCTTCAAGTCTACCGTTTTCAACATTGATGTTGACGGCCAGACCATCAAAGTTCAGCCTAAAGACTACCAGATGGATCGCGTTAAAGACACGCCTCTGCACGTAGACTTCATCCGCGTAGCATAAATTTCGAGCCTTCCGGCTTCTGATTTATCAAACATCTCCGGTGCAAACCGGAGATGTTTTTGTTTGTGATACCAGCACAGCCTGATAAAACGCTTGCCATATCTAATTCTCGGAGACGACCATGCTGCTGATAACCGGTCTCGGCAATCCCGGCGCGCAATATGCGCGGAACCGTCACAATATCGGTTTTATGGCCGTGGATGAAATTCATTCCCGCCATCGCTTTTCGCCATGGTCGAAAAAATTTCAGGGCCTGATTTCCGAAGGGATGATTGATGGTGAAAAGATACTGCTGCTCAAGCCGCAGACTTTTATGAACCTCTCCGGTCAGTCTGTCGGCGAAGCGATGCGCTTCTACAAACTGGCAATCAGTGACCTTGTTGTGATCTATGACGAGCTTGATCTGCCGCCTGCCAAATTGCGTGTCAAAGCCGGTGGCAGCGCTAATGGCCATAATGGTATCAAGTCCATTGACCAGCATATGCACGGGTTGCTGAACTCCAAGGAATATCGCCGTATGCGCCTTGGCATTGGCCATCCGGGTTCGAAAGATCTGGTGCATCATTATGTGCTGGGTGATTTTGCCAAAGCCGATAATGAATGGCTGGATCTGCTCTTTACCGGCATTGCTGACAATCTGTCCTATCTCGTCAAAAAAGACGATAACGGCTTCATGAATAAGCTGTCGCTTGTCATGGGCGGCAAGCAGGATGCCAAAGCGGAAGCACCGGTAAAAGCTGCGCCCAAAGCCCAGAGTCATATCCGTCAGGCACGGCAAAATAATACGATTGCCCCCAAAGTTCCAACAACCGGCCCTATGGCCGATATGCTGGCCAAACTCTTCGGCAAAAAGGGCGACTAAACACAAAACGCGCTGCAAGCTGCAAATTTCAGCGGCTTTTTCCCGCAATTTACGCCACTGCCCTTGACCTGTGCTTGCCCCATAGCGCATAGGCAATGGCAATATTCATTACGTTTCATGCTGAAGGATAAGGGCTGAACCGCGCCATTGCCGGTCGTTCTTAAAATTCGCACCAGACCGGATAAGGTTCTATCATGGGTTTCAAATGCGGTATCGTTGGCCTGCCGAATGTCGGCAAGTCCACCCTCTTCAACGCACTGACCAAAACAGCTGCCGCACAGGCTGCAAACTATCCTTTCTGCACCATTGAGCCGAATACCGGTGAAGTTGCAGTGCCGGACAGCCGTATGCGCCAGATCGCAGACATTGCCGGTTCAAAAGAACTGATCCCGACCCGTATCAACTTTGTTGATATTGCCGGTCTGGTACGCGGCGCTTCCAAGGGTGAAGGTCTGGGCAACCAGTTCCTCGCCAATATCCGTGAAGTCGACGCCATTGTTCATGTGCTGCGCTGCTTTGAAGACGATGACATCACCCATGTCGAAGGCCGTATTGATCCGGTCTCCGATGCGCAGACCGTTGAAACCGAACTGATGCTCTCCGATCTCGAAAGCCTTGAGCGCCGCATCGTGCAGATCCGCAAGCGCGCCACCGGCAAAGACAAAGAAGCAACAACCGTTCTGCCGATGATGGAAGAATCCCTGACGCTGCTTCAGAATGGTGAGCCTGTCCGTATGCTGCTGAAAGGCATTGCACCGGACGATCTGCTGATCCTCAAAGGCCTGAACCTGCTGACTTCCAAGCCTGTGCTTTATGTCTGCAATGTCGCTGAAAGCGATGCAGCAAACGGCAACGAGCACACTGAAGCTGTCGCCAAAATGGCAAAAGAACAGGGTGCGGAAACTGTTATCATTTCCGCAGCGATTGAAGCGGAAGTTTCGCAGCTGCCGGATGAAGATGCACAGCTGTTCCTTGGTGAAATGGGTCTGGAAGAGCCGGGGCTCGACCGTCTGATCCGTGCGGGCTACAGCCTGCTTGATTTGATTACTTATTTCACTGCCGGACCAAAAGAAACCCGTGCATGGACTGTGCATCGCGGTGCTAAAGCTCCGCAGGCAGCCGGTGTGATCCATACTGATTTTGAACGCGGTTTCATTCGCGCGCAGACTATCGCGTTTAATGACTACGTTACCTTTAAGGGTGAAGTCGGCGCCAAAGAAGCCGGTAAAGCCCGTGATGAAG
>NZ_ANNO01000134.1:0-1034 GCF_000409565.1 Pseudochrobactrum sp. AO18b | reverse complement strand
CTTTTTTTTGTATCTGTGTAATTTAACAAAACATCATTTGACGTTTACGTAAAAGATCATAGGATACAACACCGAAAACAAAGCAGCCACATATCACTATTGCACGGCAGCTTGTCATATAAACGGAGGAGAGTGCCGTTGAGCCAGCCCCATTTCACCTATAATGATTTTATCGTCGGCGACAGCCTGCAACTCGGCTCCAGGCTGGTGACTGCGGAAGAAGTCATTGCCTTTGCCAGCGAGTTTGACCCACAGCCTTTTCATATGAGCGAAGAAGCAGGCAAAGCGTCAATTCTCGGCGGGCTTTCCGCTTCCGGCTGGCATACCTGTGCCATGCTGATGCGCATGATGGCTGACCGGTTTATCAGCAATTCCGACAGTCAGGGTGCACCCGGCGTGGAATATGTCAAATGGCTGAAACCTGTACTGGCCGGAGACACAATCAGCGCAACCACAACAGTTCTGGAAAAGCGTGTCTCCCGCTCACAACCTGCACTCGGCATCATCCGGTTGAACCACAAGATCACCAATCAGAATGATATTCCCGTTTGTGAAGCACAGGGTTCAATTTTCATGCGCGTAAATATTCAGGAGGCGTGATGATGGCAAAGACCAGCAAGCCATCCATTCTTGAAGAGAATATCGGCAAAACAGTTACCATCGGCTCTTATGAATTTACCGAGGCGAAAATTATCCGCTTTGCAGAAAAATATGACCCGCAGGTCTTTCATACTGATCCGGTTGCAGCCAAAGAGAGTTTTTTCGGCGCGCTCTGCGCCTCAGGCTGGCACACCACTGCGGTCTGGATGCGCCTGAATGTGCAGTCCATGATTGGTATAGTTAAAACCTGCATAGAGCGCGGAGAAACGCCGCCGGTTTTCGGCCCCTCACCCGGTTTTGAAAACCTGCGCTGGGAGCATCCGGTCTTTGCAGGTGATGTGATCGCTTATACTGCACAGATCACCGGTATTCGCCCGCTGGCGACAAAACCGGGCTGGTCTATGCTCAGTCATCACTCCACAGGCACAAACCAG
>NZ_ANNO01000133.1:0-6095 GCF_000409565.1 Pseudochrobactrum sp. AO18b | reverse complement strand
GCCTGATTGCTCAGGCAGGCTTCTTATTAATTTCACAGATAAGAAGACTTAATCGCCTTCAAATTCCAGCAAGGTACGAACCTGCACACCAAGTTCTTCCAACTTCTTGCGTCCGCCCAGATCAGGCAGATCGATAATGAAACAGGCAGCAACAATTTCAGCTTTCATCTGACGCAGTAGGTTGACCGCTGCAACAGCCGTACCGCCGGTTGCAATCAGATCGTCAACGAGGATGACCCGTTCGCCCGGATGGATCGCATCGCTATGCATTTCCATTTCATCAAGGCCGTATTCCAGACTATAGGCAATACGCACAGTCTCATAAGGCAGCTTGCCTTTTTTACGGATCGGCACGAAACCGGCCGACAACTGATGCGCCATCGCGCCGCCGAGAATAAAGCCACGGGCTTCTACGCCGGCAATCTTGTCAGCTTTGCCACCGGCAAAAGGAAATACCAGTTCATCAATCGCACGACGGAAAGCCTGAGGATTGCCCATCAGTGTCGTTACATCGCGAAACATTACGCCCGGACGCGGATAGTCCGGAATTGTACGCAACGAAGCCTTCAGAAACTCTTTGGTTTCATCATTCATGGCAAATCCTCATTTGTAACTCTCTGGCTGGCTCTATCCGTTCAATCCTCTGTTGAGACAGATAATCGCCATCCGGCGTTATAGCGCTCTGTTTACCGGCTACGCACAGTAAGCAGATAAAACAGATCAAACTTCACATAAAAAAGGACGCCCTAAGCGCCCTTTTTCTTATTTATAGGATCACACGATCAGTGTGAAGCCAATTAGTGTTTAATACCCGCAAAAACACGACGTTTCGTTGCGTAAACAATTGCACCCAGCAACAGCAGGAACACGATAACGCGGAAGCCGGTCTTCTTACGATCTTCCATATGCGGCTCAGCAGCCCACATCAGGAACGCAGAAATATCGCGCGAATATTGTTCAACTGTTTCCGGCGAACCGTCATCATAGGTCACCTGACCATCGCTGAGCGGCTTGGCCATAGCAAGCGACTTACCGGCGATAAAGGCAGGGTTATAATGCGTACCTTCCGGAATCTGCATACCTGCAGGTGGTGTTTCATCATAGCTGGTCAGCAGGGCATGAATATAATCAGGACCCGCTTCCGCATATTGCGTGAAAATATCAAACACAAATGTCGGGAAACCACGCTCAACACCACGCGCTTTGGCGATCAGCGAGAAATCCGGCGGAACTGCATTATTATTGGCAGCGGCCGCGGCTTCCGCATTCGCGAAAGGTGACGGGAAATAATCGCCCGGACGTGCAGCACGGGTGAACATTTCACCGTCAGCATTCGGGCCGTCCTGCACTTCATATTCCGCAGCAAAAGCTTTGATCTGGTCATCATTATAACCAAGATCGCTCAGCGTGCGGAACGGTACCAGTTTCATCGAGTGACAGGCGGAGCAGACTTCCTTGTAAATTTTCAGGCCGCGCTGCAACTGTGCCTTGTCATAAGTGCCGAAAGGCCCTGCGAATGACCAGCTTTCCTGTGTCGGATGCTTGATCGGGTAATGTGCCGGTTCTGCTTCACTGCCCGCAGTCTCAGCCTGTACAGCGCCCAGTGTGAGCGCTGTGGCCAGACCGAAAGCAGCAAGACCGGTAAAGAACATTTTCATAACTGTACTCTTCCTATCTGGTGCTGCAATCAGGCTTTAGCATCTGCTTTTGCAACTTCATCATCCGAACCGAGAACCGCTTCAGTGATGGAGTTTGGTATACGCTTCGGCTTTTCAACCAAACCGAGTACCGGCAGAATGATGATAAAGAATGCGAAATAATACAGCGTGCCGATCTGCGCCATCAGGGTATAGACACCCTCAGCAGGACGGGAACCGAGCCAGCCGAGGAAAATCGCATTGGCGACAAATACCCAGAAGAACATCTTGAACCAAGGACGATAAACCGCCGAACGTACCTTCGATGTATCAAGCCATGGCAGCACAAACAGGATAGCAATCGAACCAAACATCACCAGAACGCCGCCGAGCTTGGAGTCGATCGGGCCGATATTGAAGGTAATCGCACGCAGCATCGCATAGAACGGCAGGAAGTACCATTCAGGGACGATATGCGCAGGGGTTACCATCGCATTTGCTTCAATATAGTTATCCGGATGGCCAAGATAGTTCGGCATATAGAAGACGAAATAGGCGAAGAAGATGAAGAACACGACCGCGCCGAATGCGTCTTTGATCGTCGCATAAGGTGTGAACGGCAGTGTATCTGTCTTCGTTTTCACTTCAATACCGGTCGGGTTTGTCTGACCGGTCACATGCAGTGCCCATACGTGCAGCACAACAACACCGGCAATCATGAACGGCAGAAGATAGTGCAGCGAGAAGAATCGGTTCAGTGTCGGATTATCCACGGCAAAACCGCCAAGCAGCAGCTGCTGGATCGGTTCACCGATAATCGGAAACGCCGTAAAGAAGCCAGTAATAACGGTCGCACCCCAGAAGGACATCTGTCCCCATGGCAGCACATAGCCCATGAATGCGGTTGCCATCATCAGCAGGAAAATGACCACGCCGAGGATCCACAGCAGCTCACGCGGAGCCTTATAGGAACCGTAATACATACCGCGGGCGATATGCAGGTAAACCGCAATAAAGAAGAAGGATGCACCATTAGAGTGCATATAACGCAGCAACCAGCCGGAATTGACATCGCGCATGATCTTTTCAACCGAGCCGAAAGCCAGCTGGGTGGATGCTGCATAATGCATAGCCAGCACAATACCGGTCAACAGCTGAGCAATCAGCATGAAGGCCAGAATGCCGCCGAATGTATACATATAGTTCAGGTTACGCGGAACCGGATAAGCAATAAACGAGTCATAGACGAGGCGCGGCAGAGGCAGCCTTGCGTCAACCCATTTTTCGATACCGGTCTTTGGCGTATATGAAGAGTGTCCGCCGCTCATAAAATTTCTCCTCAGACCACTCAACCGACTTTAATGACGGTATCGGAAATGAATGCAAATTCCGGAATGTGCATGTTTTCCGGTGCCGGACCACTGCGGATACGGCCAGCCGTATCATAAGTCGAACCGTGGCACGGGCAGAACCATCCGCCGAATTCACCGGCTTCACCAAGCGGCACGCAACCCAGATGGGTACAAACGCCGATCATGACGATCCAGTTTTCTTTGCCTTCACCGGCAGTGCGTTCCAGATCCGAAGCCGGTGCGTCTGCTGCCAGATTGGCATTACGCGCCAGAGGGTCCTTCAATGCAGACATCGGCGTGTTTTTGGCATCTTCGATTTCTTTAGCCGTACGGTTACGGATAAATACCGGCTTACCGCGCCATTTTACTGTCAGCGATCCGCCTTCCGCGAGGGACGAAACGTCCACTTCAATGGATGCCGCCGCAAGGGTTGAAGCATCCGGCCGCATCTGGTCGATAAATGGCCATGCCAAGCCGGCAGCACCGACTACGCCGGCCATTCCCGTCGCTATGTACAGAAAATCACGCCGTGTCGGCTCAGCTGTGTCGTGTGCGCTCACGTACCACTTCCTTTTTGACTTGCATGTTGAACTGTCCTCTGTTGTCCGCGAGCACATTCGTCCGTAATTATGTGACGTTTTGTGCTGAGAGCTGTAAGACCTGAAAACAGATACAAACCGGACATAACTCCCCCACCTTGTTCAAGGTTTAGGCATGATAAAAAAGCTTGTCCAGTCATCTGAGGCACTTACGGCACCATGTCGCAGGCATGGAAACCGGCAAAGTGAAGGCCGCACTATGGTCAAAAAACGGCTTTCCTCACCCGTATCAATGGCAAAGCACCTGTGACCATTTCGTGCAAAATCACACGGGGCAGAACAGGTAAACGGCAGTTTCGCACCTGTATAAAATTACCTGCGAACAGTTTTTAAATAAAGCGGGGCTCTGCCCGAACCGGTCAGGAAATCCGGTTTACTGATATGCAATATAAAATATGAGACGGCAGACTGCAGATGCAACAACCGCGTAAAGAGTTACAAAAACGTCATAAAACACTGCATTTCCGTCATCAACCGGCATAAGAACTCTGTTTTGACCGATCACGCGCAAAGTTCACGCGGGGAGAATTTTCCCCGCTATTCAGTTTTCCTCATCGGCCTCACCAAGAAAGCCACCGGACTGACGCGCCCATAAACCGGCATAAATGCCACCCGAAGCAATCAGTTCGTCATGAGTGCCGCTTTCGGCAATCCGGCCATGATCCAGTACAACCAGACGATCCAGCTGTGCAATTGTCGACAGGCGATGCGCAATAGCGATCACGGTTTTACCCGCCATCAGCCGTGCCAGATTTTCCTGAATGGCTGCCTCGACCTCTGAATCGAGAGCTGATGTGGCCTCATCAAGAATAAGAATCGGCGCATTTTTCAAAACGGCACGGGCAATACTGATTCTCTGCCGCTGTCCGCCAGACAATTTAACGCCGCGCTCACCGACAAAAGCATCATAGGCTTTACGCCCTTTGTAATCTTCCAAAGCGCCGATAAATTCCTCAGCCTCGGCCTGACTGGCGGCAAAGCGCAGTTCTTCCTCAGAAGCATCGGCTTTCGCCAGCATAATATTGTCGCGCAAAGAGCGGTGCAGCAGTGCCGTCTCCTGACTGACCACCGCAAAAGCCGCGCGCAATGAGCTTTGCGTCACATCGCGCACATCCTGCCCGTCAATGCGCACAGAGCCGGTATCGACATCATAGAGCCGCAGCATCAGATTGATCAGCGTGGTTTTACCGGCACCGGAGTGACCGATCAGCCCGACACGCTCGCCGCCGCGAATGGCAAGGCTGATATCACTCAGCACACCGGCCTTCACCTTGTTTTCATTCTCGGAGCCATAACGGAAAGTTACATGCTCAATATCAATCGCACCGGAAGTCACCTGCAGCGGCTTGGCATCGCGTTTGTCTTCCATGCCGAGCGGTGCAGAGATCAGCCGCATGGAGTTTTCAATCACACCATAGGAGCGTAGCATACCATTCATCTGCATCATCAAACGACCAAGCAGCATATTCAGACGCAGAACCAGACCGAGCGTAAAAGCTACCTCACCCACTGTCGCCTGACCTTTAGTCCACAGATCAATCGAGAATGCCGCAACCAGCACAATCATCAGGCTGGAAAGCGCAGTCATGGAAACGCGCATTCCTGTGAGCGTGCGCATGAAAGGCAGCATGGTCTTGATATAACTGGCAAAGCCTGACCGCAGATAGGCCTGATCCATATCCGGCGTATTCAGCTTGATGGTCTGAATATTGGTATAGCTGTCGACGATACGACCGTTGATCAGCGAGCCGGCCTCAGCACTGGCCTCAGCCTGTTTACGCATGGTCGGCAGATAGAGGCGTGCAATCCACGCGAATAACACCATCCACACCACCACCAGTACCGCAAGCCGCCAGTCGAGCTGACCGAACAGCAGCAATGTTGTGATGCTGTAAATAATCATAAACCAGACAACCTGAATGAAACTGGTAATCAGATCACCGGCCGCCTGCCCTGCCTGCCAGACTTTGGTAGCGATACGGCCTGAAAAATCATTCTGGAAAAAAGCATAGGACTGACGCAGCACATAGGAGTTCGCCTGCCAGCGGATCAGATTGTAAAATCCGGGCGTGATTGTCTGATCATCCAGCAAGGAGCTGAGCGCGGTCATCAGCACCCGCACCACCAGCACGATAAACCCCATGGCCAATAATTCATAACCGGCGCTGATATAAAGACCGTGCCAGCTGCGCTCCATTGCACTCTGGTCAAGAATATCAACAATGCGTCCGGTGAAATAGAACAGGCCGGCTTCCAGAAGCGGCAAAATACCACCAACAATCAGAGCCAGCAGCAAAGGCCAGCGCGCCTGATAAATATAATGCCAGAGAAACCGCATTGTGGTTTGCGGCGGGCGTTTACCGTCGAAATCCTGCAACGGATCAATCCAGTTTTCAAACAGACGGTAAATCATATTCATCGGGAAGGCCTTTCCGCAGCATCCCGCAATCATTACAGGCAGGAAGGCGCATGCAAAACAGAATCGGCAAGCAAGTTGCTGATGTTTT
>NZ_ANNO01000132.1:0-24425 GCF_000409565.1 Pseudochrobactrum sp. AO18b | reverse complement strand
AGTAGAACGGCGGCGGGTGTTTTTCTCTGCTTGAACAGTGATTATTCAGCAGGCTCAGGCAGCGCCTGTTTTTCTTCTTCATCATCAAAGCCGAGGAACCCGCCGGACTGACGCGCCCAAAGCGAAGCATAAATGCCGCCCTGCGCAATCAGCTCTTCATGGGTGCCGTCTTCGATAATGCGTCCCTGATCCATCACGATCAGACGATCAAGCGCGGCAATGGTCGACAGACGATGGGCAATGGCAATCACAGTCTTGCCTTCCATCAGCCTGTACAGGCTGTCCTGAATTGCCGCTTCCACTTCGGAATCAAGCGCAGATGTCGCTTCATCCAGAATAAGGATCGGCGCATCCTTCAGGATCACACGGGCAATTGCCACACGCTGACGCTGACCACCGGACAGTTTCACACCACGTTCACCGACATGCGCGTCAAAGCCCTGACGGCCTTTCGGGTCAGTCAGATGCGGCAGGAACTGATCGGCCTGCGCCTGCGCAACCGCTTCCAGCATCATTTCATCCGTCGCATCAGGACGGCCATAGCCGACATTATCCCTGACGGAACGATGCAGCAGTGAGGTATCCTGCGTCACCATACCAATATTGGCGCGCAGGCTGTCCTGTGTGACTTTGCAAATATCCTGACCGTCGATCAGGATTTTACCCTGCTCCAGATCGTAGAAACGCAGCAGCAGATTGACCAGTGTGGACTTACCCGCGCCGGAGCGGCCGACAAGACCAACCTTCTCACCCGGACGGATATTCAGCGACAGATCATTGATGATGCCTTTGCCCTTGCCGTAATGGAAACCGATGCGGTCAAAGGTGATCTCACCGGAACGCACATGCAGCGGCTTCGCACCTTCATGGTCGATCACTTTGCGCGGTTGCGCAATCGAACGCATACCGTCTTCCACTGTGCCGATATTCTCGAACAGTGCCGACATTTCCCACATGATCCACTGGGACATACCGTTCAGACGCAAACACAGCGCAATACCGATAGCCACCGCACCTACTGATGCAACATTATCCATCCACAGCATGATACCCAATGCACCGACTGAGAACAGCAGCAAAGAGTTCATGAAATAGAGTGAACCGAAGAACTGCGTCACCATACGCATCTGGCGGTTTACTGTACCCTGAAACTGCTCAAGACTGTCACGGACATACCCTTCCTCGCGCTGTGTGTGCGAGAACAGTTTGACCGTGGCAATATTGGTATAGCTGTCAACGATACGGCCGGTCATCTCGGAGCGGGCATCGGCCTGTGCTTCGGAAATCACCCGCAGGCGCGGAATGAAATAGCGAAGCAGACCGACATAGGCCAGCAGCCAGACAATGAACGGGATCATCAGGCGCCAGTCAGCCGTGGCTGCGATGAAAATTGTACCGGTAAAATAGACCGCTACATAGACCATCACATCCGCAAGTTTGATAACCGTTTCACGCACAGCCAGTGCTGTCTGCATCAGCTTGGTGGAGATACGTCCGGCAAATTCATCCTGAAAGAATGTCATCGACTGACGGATCAGATAACGGTGCATCAGCCAGCGTATCCGCATCGGGAAATTCCCGATCAGTGTCTGGTGCAGAACCAGAGATTGCAGCAAAACAATCAATGGCAAAATCACCAGAACAACGCCACCGATCAGCGCCAGTTTCCAGCCCTCCTGCTGCAGGAAGGTTTCACGATTATGCTCACTCAGCCAGTCCACGACATTACCGAGAAAAGCAAACAGCGACACTTCAAAGATTGCGATCAGCGCTGTCAGAAAGGCCATCACAATAATCCAGCCCCACGCGCCGCGGCTGTAATACATACAGAATTTGAACAAGCCCTTCGGCGGTTGTTCAAGCGGAACATCCGGATAGGCGTTCAGCTTCTTTTCGAACCAACGAAACATTTTCGACCTCAAATACGGGCTATCCCGTGCGAAAACCAATTCCCCCGCATCATTTTCGTAAAACGAAGACGGCAGGGGTCAGTTTTGATTCATTTGGGTTCTGCCATTCACTTCAGCAAATGAATATGAGGCAGAATTTCAGCATTTTTAAAGCATCGGAAAATCAACGGGCACAGAACCCGAAACACTCAGATGCGGTTTGAGGATTAAATGCGTGAGTACACTTAACCGGAAGATAGATGGAGGAATCGTATTTGACCTGCGGATCCGACGGCACAACTCATCATCGGTTTCAGGCTATCAGGTGGTTTGCTACAGCAGTCTGATATATACGCTCATTTTAACAGTCCCGTTCAGCGCAACGCCCGCAAAAACAATTCGGGAGAAGATACCACAGCTTCGATTGGTGCGGTACCCGCCATGAAAATTACCGGAGCGGGGTTAATCACGCCGGATACAGGTGCGGCTGCAACTGGGCAAAGATTCAAAGAAATCTTAATATTCATCACAGCCTCCTTCATGGTCAATCTGATAAAATGGATGCTCCGTATAGCACTATGTTATTTTACCGGCTAGTCACTGCTGGTTCTTTTCTCTTCACTTTACCGAGAACACATTAAACTGTGACAGATTGCACACAATTCTTATTGTTTGAAATTATATGCTATAGGCCGCTTATCTGATGTCACCCGAAACAGAAGCAACAGCCTGATGACAATACATATCGCCCTCTTCCAGCCTGACATTCCCGGCAATACCGGAACCATCCTGCGCATGGCAGCCTGTCTCGGACTGGCCGTGCATGTGATTGAACCAGCCGGTTTTGACCTCTCCGATCGCGGGCTGAAACGTGCGGGCATGGATTATCTGGAACAGGCAGCGCTGACCCGCCATCTCGACTGGGAGCATTTCAACAACTGGCGCTTGTCTGAAAATCGCAGGCTGGTGCTGCTCTCCACCAAGGCGGCACAACCCTATACGGATTTCAGCTACCGGCCGGATGACATTTTGCTGTTTGGCCGTGAATCTGCCGGCGTGCCGGACTATGTGCATGAGACCTGCGAGGAGCGGATTATCATCCCGATGGTCGAAGGCGCGCGCTCGCTCAACCTCGCGCTTTCGGTCGCGATGGCCGCCGGAGAAGCTATTCGACAGGTTAAAGGCTAGAGGCCATTCGTCAGGGCAAAACTTAGAATAAATCTTTAAATATCAGCCTGTTAAAAAGAAAAACGGAATCATATTCTGATCCACTTGAATCAGAATATGAGCAAACAGCGCTAACCTGTTTAGTCAGAGCTTGGCAGACGGCGGATGGTGAATTCGATCACATCATTCGGGCGCACATACCAGCTTTCAATTTCTGTCCAGTAAGCGGCCTTCGGATAGGTTTCAAACCATTCCCGCGCCTTAACCCGCGCTATGCTGCGAGGCAGTGAAAATGTTTCGCGAATATAGCCATCGCTGATATTCGGCTTCACGCCGGATGCTGCTTTGCGCATCTGCCTGCGCAAACCTTCCAATGGCGGTTTCGGCGGAATGGATGTCATAAGCGATCTCCTTTACAGCGCCCGTATGGGGCAAAAAGACAAAGCAGAATAAGCATCACGCTCAACACTCAAATATGTTTATACACACTACAAGCAGAAGCTGCACAGGGACTTACAACTCTACAGAGCATGTCTCCCAAAAGTGGAAACCGGTTTTGGGATCAAGACATGCGTCAAAACAAATTGTTAAAGCCAGCACCATGAATTCCATTAAATGCGACACGCTCTTGTGCAATTTACAGCAGAATCTCATCCGAAACGAGTCATTTCCGCGCCTGTTATCGCTGTAAAGTATGAACGAAATCTGTCATTTTCCGAAAAGCAGAAAGCTTTCATAAACATAATCCGGTTTATGAAGACTATATAACCTGTTGACAGCTGCTGATATGCTGGCGCTGCGGCTTCGCCCAAAGCTCCCAAAACATAATAAGGAACCAAGCATGCAACGTCCGGATCTTCCAGCTCATCTTCCAGATAATCTTGAAGACAAAAAACAACTGGCACAAAACTGGTTCGAAGAATTACGTGACCGTATCTGCTCCCTGTTTGAAACCCTTGAAGACGAACTGACAGGCCCGCTCAGTGACCGTGAAGCCGGCCGCTTTGTCCGCACCCCTTGGGCAAAAGACGAAGGCCGTGGCGGCGGCGGTGTTATGTCGATGATGCATGGCCGCGTTTTTGAAAAAGTCGGTGTGCATGTCTCCACTGTCTATGGCGAGTTTTCGCCGGAGTTCCGCGCCCAGATTCCGGGTGCCGATGAAGATCCGCGCTATTGGGCGAGTGGTCTCTCGCTGATTGCCCATCCGCAGAACCCGAATGTACCGGCAGTGCATATGAATACGCGTATGGTTGTGACCACACGCCAGTGGTTCGGCGGTGGCGCCGATCTGACCCCTGTGCTTGACCGTCGCCGCACGCAGGAAGACACCGACAGTCAGGCTTTTCATAAGGCGCTGAATTTCGTTTGTAACAAACATGCAGGCATTGCCGATTACGACCGTATGAAACAATGGTGTGATGAATATTTCTATCTGCCGCATCGTCAGGAACCGCGCGGTATTGGCGGCATTTTCTATGACTGGCTGCATTCAAGCGATGAACAAGGCGGCTGGGATGCAGACTTTGCATTTACCCGCGATGTCGGCCGCTGTTTTGCTGTCGTCTATCCGCATATTGTGCGCCAGAACTTCAACCAGCCATGGACAGACGCTGACCGCGAGGAACAGCTGATCCGTCGCGGCCGCTATGTAGAATTCAACCTGCTGCATGACCGTGGCACGATCTTCGGTCTCAAGACCGGCGGTAATATCGCCTCGATCCTGTCTTCCATGCCGCCAGTAGTGAAATGGCCTTAATATAAAATCAGAACGGGGGCATCAGCCCCCGTTTTTTTATGAGAGCGCCGTTCTTTATTGATCAAAATTTTTCAGGAACTGCCCGCGGATCAGTAGTCCAGGGCTCGTCTTTAATGCCTTGTCAAAGACCTGCATATTGGCAAAAACCAATTGACGGCCATCCTTTTCTGCCCAACCCACAAACCAGCCTAAGCGCTGTTCCCCTGCAAATTTGCCATTTGCATCACGCAACCGCGCAGCGCCGGTTTTGCCGGTAACTTTCCAGCCTTTTTCCGATGTAAAAACTGTCATGGCAGCTTTGGTTTTCTGTTGTGCCTGCTTGGAAACCGGCAAAGTCTCATGCACAAGCTTATTCAGAAATTGTATCTGCTCGTCCGGTGAAATCTCCAGTGAAGAGCCGATCCATGAACCTGTCAGTCCGTCTTGTTTTCCGGCTCTGCCCGAAACATCCTTATTCCCGTAATCAAGGGCTGCGACAGCTTCGGAAAACTGCTTCTGTCCCAACTGTTTTGCAATCTCACGTGAATACCAGACAACTGATTGCTCCAGCCACCGTGCCGGATCAACGGCAATCCGGTCACGTTCCGGCGCTTCCATTTCAGGCTTCCACTGCCAGACCGGATCATGCTCAGAGCGAAGGATATTTTTATCATAACCGATCACGGCAAGCGGCACTTTAAACGTCGATGCCGGTGTAAAGCGTTTATCGCAGACACCTTTACGGGAAAGGATTTTCTGCGTTGCGGCATCCATAACCACAGCACATTCCGTTACAATCCCCTTCTCTCCGGCCTGGGTCTGAAAACTCGTGCCGCTTGTCAGCGCAAAAGCCAATAATGCCGCTGATCGCAATTTTTTATCCATGATACGCAACTCCGGAATTCTGAAAATATTTAAATCACCTCAGATGAATCATGACCTGCAGAAATCGCATTAATCATCTGAACCGGCAGCTAAAAACAAAAACGGGGCGGAATTTCCGCCCCGATATGTCAGGATAATGTTGCTAACAAATTTTCTTTACTGAGCTCAAATCCGGAAGCCAGCCATGCTGCCTCCAGTGCTTTGAGCTGCTTGCCAAGCTCGGGGCCTTTCTCAAAACCCAGCTTCATCAGATCAGCTCCGCTGACCGGAAATACCGGTATGTCAGCCTGCACTGCCACATCCAGCAAACGGCTGTACTGACCTGCGCGGATCATCGCCTGATTATCATTTTCGGCCTCTGCACGCGCAGACACCAGCGCCAGCTTAATCCGGTCAACCAAAGCCTGCCGTGAGCCGCTATAAATCAACTTAATCAGACCTGTCTCCGACAGTTCCGGCTTAGGCAGATCAGCCAGCGCCCAGCTTTCCAGACGGGCTTTATCGGCATTGGACAGGCGCAGTCTCTTGCCAAGCTCCGCCATGCGCACTGCATCCGGCGGCACAATCGCTTGCAAGCGCAACAAAGCATCCGGCTTCCATTCGAGATCACGCTCACTGCGCACCAGCGCATGAATAGCATCAATGCCCCATTTCTCGCTCTCCGGCAAAATCTGGGTCAGCACACCGGACTGGCGCATCCATAGCAAGGCACGTGACGGATCGGGAGCAGAAAGCAGCTTCTTCAGCTCTGACCATACCCGCTCAGCGGACAAGGTTTGCAAATGGCTTTTCAGCTTGGCACAGGCTTTCAGCCCCGCCGCATCCGGCCGTCCTGAGCCATACCAGGCGAAGAAACGGAAGAAGCGCAGAATACGCAGATAATCTTCCGTAATCCGTGTCTCCGCATCGCCGATAAAACGCAACTCGCGCTTTTCAATATCTGCAAGCCCGCCGACATGATCCACCACATCGCCATTGGCACGCACATAAAGCGCATTGACGGTAAAATCCCGACGCTCGGCATCAACCTGCCAGTCGCGGCCAAAAGCGACTGTGGCCTGTCGTCCATGCGTTTCCACATCGGCACGCAAAGTTGTCACCTCATAGGGCACACCATGGGCAACAACAGTCACTGTGCCATGGTCAATGCCGGTCGGCACAACTTTAAAACCGCATTTTTCGGCGCGCGCTTTGGTCTCTTCCGGCAGGGTTGTGGAGGCAATATCAATATCACCCACCGGTTCGCCCAGCAGCGTATTGCGCACGGCACCGCCAACCACCCGCGCCTCTTCACCATCTTCAGCCAGTGCTGCCAGCAATTGCTGCAAAGACGGCACGGCAAGCCACTCCGCACGATCTGCAATATTCAGCACAGTTGTTGTCTTTTCACTCACGCATAGAGCCTTTCATAGAGGCTGCGGATAATCCCCGCTGTTGCGCCCCAGATATTCCGATTCTGATAATGGATGGCATAGAAAAACCGCTCATGCCCCGCAAACATCCGGCTCTCACGTTGATGCTGCTGAGGATCCATCAGAAAATGCAGCGGCACTTCAAAAATATCCGCCACCTCATCGGGATTGGCGTGAAGCTCAAACGGCGTCCGTATCACCGCAAGCACCGGCGTAATCGTATAACCGCTGCCGGTCATATATTGCGGCAAACGACCGAGTGTCTGCGTATGCCGTGCATCCAGTCCGATTTCCTCATGGGCTTCACGCAGAGCCGCATGTTCGGGGCTCAGATCCTCAGCATCAATCTTGCCACCGGGAAAAGCCACCTGACCGGAATGGCTGCGCATCTGCGCATTGCGCGTGGTCAGCAGCACACTGGCATGGTCACCGTGATCCACCACAGGGATCAGCACCGCCGCCGGTTTGAGTTTAATTTTCAGCCGTGGATCAGCTCCCGCCATCACATGAGAGGCAGTCCATTGCGGATTGAGTGCATGATCGCCGGACAAAGGCAGGCCACCTGAATCAAATTCATCAGCAACCGCCATAAAGCTTTGTTTCTGTTCAACTCTCCGCATCAGATCCTGTGCGGTAAAACCTGTATCAGTCATCAAGTTTTTCATTGTATCACTGTAAATTTTCAGCAGCCATCACCGGAAATATCCGGCCATTGGAGCGCAGGGCAAACATCAGCTTTCCGTCGATCATCAGTTCTTCTCCGAGTGCTGCCAGATCATACATAACTGCGCGGCTGACCAGCGCCTCCAGCCGTCCTCTCACCAATATATAAGGTTTGAAACCGCCGGTTTCACTATCGGTCACAAAACGCAGCGGATGCTGCTCTCCCGCCTCAACCACATCGCCGACATTGGTGCGGAAGGTGAGAACCTGCGTCTCCCCCTCGCCGGAAACATGCATCTCCACAGCATTGAAATGCGCATCTTCCACACGGATGGCGATTTTTTCCACCGGTGTTACCAGATAGGTTTTGCCGTCGGTATCCTTGCGTAGCACGGTTGAGAACAGGCGCACCAATGCAGGGCGACCGATCGGCGTGCCCATATAGAACCACGTGCCGTCGGCTTTGATTTCCATATCCAGCTCGCCGCAAAAATCCGGTTCCCAGCGTTCCACCGGCGGCAGACCTTTGCCTTCTTTGCCTTCAGGTAACTGGCTGGCGGCACGGCGCATCAACGCATCAAGCCCGCTTGCAGAGCTCGTGGCAGAACTGGTGACAGAACCGGCATCAACATCAGCAGTTTCTTTATTTTTCGACATATTACCGCTGTTCATTTCAGTTTCCTGTTAAGACCTGTGCCTGACAGTCCGGTGCATTCCGGTTAATGCGAACTGTGCCATTTACGCTCCCGTCAGCATGACATAGTCTTGCCCGATGATTCAAGTAAACCAGATAAAGCATCTGATCTGGAATAAAGAGGACATCATGAATTTTACCGCTGCGTCGAAAATTGATCCTGATGCCGTGATACGGGCTGCCGATCAGGCTGCCAGTGACATTAATCTGATCCGTCAGCAAATCGGACAGGTTATTTACGGTCAGGAGCAAGCGGTTGAAAATACGCTGGTCGCATTGCTGGCCGGTGGTCATGCCCTGCTCGTCGGTGTACCGGGGCTTGCCAAAACCCGTCTGGTAGAAACGCTGGGCACTGTCCTCGGCCTTGATGAAAAACGTATCCAGTTTACGCCTGATCTGATGCCGTCTGATATTATCGGCTCTGAAGTCATGGATCAGGACAGCGACGGACGCCGTTCATTCCGTTATATTAAAGGGCCGGTTTTCGCCCAACTGCTGATGGCCGATGAGATCAACCGTGCATCGCCGCGCACGCAGTCTGCTTTGTTGCAGGCGATGCAGGAATATCATGTCAGCGTAGCCGGTCAGCGCCATGATCTGCCAAGCCCGTTCCATGTGCTGGCAACGCAAAACCCGCTGGAACAGGAAGGCACCTATCCGCTGCCGGAAGCTCAGCTCGACCGTTTTCTGATGCAGATTGATCTGGACTATCCGGATATTGATGCGGAACGTGCCGTGTTACTCAACACCACCGGCACAATGCAGGCACGGCCAGCCAAAGTGATTGAAGCCTCACGCCTGCAGGAGATCCAGCAGCTGATCCGTCAAATGCCGGTGCCGGAAACCGTGCTTGAAGCTATTCTGAAACTGGTGCGCTCAGCCCGTCCTGATGCTGATAATGACCATGCGAAAAACCATATCAGCTGGGGTCCCGGCCCGCGTGCCGGACAGGCGCTGATGCTCTGCACCCGTGCGCGCGCACTCTATGAAGGACGCCTTGCTCCTTCTGTTGATGATGTGAAAGCCTTGGCAGAACCGGTTCTTCAGCATCGTATGGCTCTCAATTTTGCCGCCCGTGCCGATGGTGTGGGCGTGCGTGATGTGATTGCCAAACTGACACAGGCGCTCAACTGATGACAGCAACCGGTGCCATAACCCGTTCTGAACAGGCCGTTGACCTGCTGGCGCCATCGCGCAGGCAGGCGACACTGATGCCTGATCTGATTACGCAGGCACGCCATATTGCCGGCTCTGTTATCAATGGCTGGCATGGCAGGCGCAAACGCGGCACCGGCGATAATTTCTGGCAGTTCCGCCCTTATGCGCAGGGCGATATGCTCTCGCGCATTGACTGGCGGCGCTCTGCCCGTGACGATCATACCTATATGCGTGACCGTGAATGGGAAACCGCACATACGATCTGGCTGTGGTGCGACCCGTCGCCGTCTATGCTCTATCAATCCCGTTTCAGTCCGGTTTCCAAACAGCATCGCGCATTGGTGCTGACACTGGCACTGGCCGAATTGTTCAGCCGCTCCGGTGAGCGTATTGCCTATCCTGATGTGCTGCCGCCATTGCTCGCCCGCAATGGTGCAGAGCGTCTGGCAACAGCCTTATTGCAAACCGGTACTTTGGCAGCGCAACCTGATCTTCAGCCATTGCAGCGTTTTAATGAACTGGTGCTGATCAGTGATTTTTTGCAGCCTGCCGATATACTCAGCACGCAGCTTGACCAGATTGCCAGACGCGGTATCCGTGCGCATCTCATCGCCGTTGCCGATCCTGCGGAAGCGGATTTTCCGTTTTCCGGCCGCACAGAATTCAGAGACCCTGTGTCCGGTCAAATTCTCGTCGCCGGTCGGGCGCAGAATTATGCGGAAGATTATCGCAGGCTCTATCAGGCACAGCGTGATTTTTTGCGCGAAACCTGCACCCGTTTTGGCTGGAGTTTTATCACCAGCGCGACAGATAAACCGGCAGCACAGGCTCTGACCACACTCCATGGCTTTCTCGGACATCATTCTTCCACCGGCGGAGGCGCCGCGTAAATGCCGCTGATTTTTACTGCCCCGTGGCTGCTTGCCGGTCTACTCACTCTGCCCGTTATCTGGTGGCTGTTGCGTGCAACGCCGCCGAAACCGGCACAGGAACCGTTTCCGCCACTGGCCATTCTGGCAAAAATTGCCCGTCACGATCAGGAAGCCAGCAAAAGCCCGTGGTGGCTGACGCTGCTGCGTCTGATTCTGGCCGCTCTGGTGATCTTCGCCGTTGCAGGGCCGGTGTGGAAACCACAGCCGATCACTTTCACCGGTGCGCAGCCGGTTGTCATCATGATCGACAATGGCTGGGCTTCAGCCCCGCAATGGGCAGCTTATGAAAATCAGGCGCAATGGCTGATCTCCAATGCTGAGAAAAATGATGCGCCGGTCTATCTGATTGCCACCGCCGATCCGCAAAACACAGCAAGCGGCCCTTTCACTGCCGCGCAGGCACTGAAACGCTTGCAGGCACTGGAGCCGCGCGCTGTTCCGGTTGAACGTCTGGCTGCCGCTGAACGTCTTGGCACTGCTCTGAACAATACAGCTGACAGCCGCATTTTTTATCTGAATGACGGACTGGAGACTGCGCAGGATCAGCAAGCCTTTACGGCTCTCGACAAGCTGAAAGCCACAAATATTCAGCTGATTATGCCGGACAGTCAGCAGCTTTTTGCTGTTCAGGGTGTAGCCAATCAGCAGAATGCATTGGTGATTGACTTACTGCGCCCGTCCAATGATGTGCAGGCAGCCAAAGTTCAGCTCAGCGCCTATGATAATCAGGGGCGTGTCTTAGCGCAGACACAGGCGGATTTTGCCGACAAAGAAACCAAGACCGTGGCGCAAATGACCATTCCAGTTGAGTTGCGCAATGATATTGCCATGGTGCGGGCAGACCAGATGCGGCATGCCGCAGCCACATGGTTGCTGGATGAGAATAACCGCCGCCGCCGTGTCGGCCTGCTGGATGCAAGCAATGCCGACAAGGCACATTCGCTGTTGTCGCCATTGCATTATATTTC
Source organism: Pseudochrobactrum sp. AO18b (assembly GCF_000409565.1). Classification (NCBI taxonomy): domain Bacteria; kingdom Pseudomonadati; phylum Pseudomonadota; class Alphaproteobacteria; order Hyphomicrobiales; family Brucellaceae; genus Pseudochrobactrum; species Pseudochrobactrum sp. AO18b. Next base: position 12,922 of record NZ_ANNO01000132.1, on the reverse strand, counting down.
CTCGGCACTGGCACCTTTTGCCGATCTTATCAACGCCAATGATCGCGACCTGAGCCAGTCAGTTGACCGCCTGCTGGAGCAGAAACCCTCTGTTATTGTCTTGTCGGATATCGGCAGATTGCCGGAAAACACGGCTGCAAAACTGATGCAATGGGTTGAAAACGGCGGCACATTGTTGCGCTTTGCCGGCCCGCGTCTGGCGGCAGCACAAAGCGATGCGGACACCAAACGCGATCCGCTGCTGCCGGTACAATTGCGCAGCGGTCAGCGTAATCTTGGCGGCACTTTGTCATGGTCTACGCCGCAGCCCGTTGCACCTGCACCGGAAAACAGCCCGTTCCGCAATATTCAGCTGCCTGATGATGTCACAGTGTTGCGACAGGTTCTTGCAGAGCCGTCACCGGATCTGATACAAAAAAGCTGGCTCAATCTTGCCGATGGTACACCGCTGATTACCGGTGAAAACCGCGGCGCGGGGCGCTTGGTGCTGTTTCATATCGCGCCGGATATCGGCTGGTCTAATCTGCCACTCTCAGGCGGATTTGTTGATCTTCTGCGCAGGCTTACCGAAACATCCGGCGCACAGGCTGCCAATGCAGCCGGTGAGCAAACAGTGACACTGCCTGCCTATCGCCTGCTGGATGCCGCAGGTAATCTGACTGGTCAGCCTGCAGCCGCGCAGCCGCTGGTGATTGAAAAAGGCAAAACACCGGAAGCATCCCTGCTTAATCCGCCCGGACTTTACGGCACAGAACAGGCTTATAAAGCACTAAACCTGATGAAGAGTGACACAGTTCTGAACCCGCTTACCAAACCGGAAATGACGACCAATCTTGCAATGGTGCCGGCCACCAAGGCACAGACCGTTAATCTGCAAGGCCCGCTCTTTGCGCTGGCCGCAATATTGCTCGCACTCGATGGCTTGCTGATGCTGTGGATCGGCGGCACTTTCTCGCGGAACAGATCGCGTAACTTTACCGGCAAAGCGTCCGGCACCGTGAAATCCCTGCTTATCCTGTTCGCTTTATCCGCAAGTCTGACAGCTGCGCCCTTCATAGTGCAGCCGGTTCTGGCGCAGGAAGCGCAAGTCAGAGACGATAGCAAGCCCGACGATCAGGCAAAAATTGACGTGCTGGATGTCACACATCTGGCTTATGTGATTACCGGCGACAAAGCGACCGATGATATAAGCCGTGTCGGGCTTAGCGGTCTCAATCAGTTTGTTGCAGATAAAACCTCACTGGAACCCGGTGCGCCGGTCGGTATTAATCCGGAAACAGATGAACTCGCCTTCTATCCGATGATCTATTGGCCTGTTGATGAAAAAGCCCCTTTTCCGAGTGAAAAAGCGCTGCAGCGCATTGATGCCTATATGCAACAGGGCGGCACGGTGATTTTTGACACCCGCGACCAGCTATCCGGCGACACAAGCGGGTTGAATGGTACCAGCCCTGCCACGCAGCGCCTGCGTGATATGCTGGATGCGATGAATGTTCCGCCTCTTGCACCCGTTGCTGATAATCATGTGCTGAGCAAAACTTTCTTTCTGATGCCGGATTTTCCCGGACGCTATCGCGGCAGCCCGCTTTGGGCAGAAGCCCCTGTCGATAATCCGGATGCCGCTGACCAGCCTGCCGACAGGCCTGTGCGCAATGGTGATGGTGTCAGCCCGATCCTTATCACCGCCAATGATCTGGCCGGTGCATGGGCAATGGATGAAAACTGGCAGCCGCTATATCCGACCGTGCCGAATGATCCGATGCAGCGCATCTATGCACTGCGTGGCGGTGTGAATATGGTGATGTATGTGCTGACCGGTAATTATAAAGCAGATCAGGTGCATGTGCCCGCTTTGCTGGAACGGCTGGGGAACTAATGATGAGCCTGTTTTCCCTGCATTTCTCACCCCTGCTCTCACCGCTTTGGCTCGGACTTTGTCTGGCTCCGCTGGCTCTCATTACTCTGGCTGGCTTGTTCTTACGCAAACGCGGCAGCTGGTTGCGTTTTGGCGGTTTTGCAGCGCTTGCTCTGGCTTTGTTTAATCCGGAGATCACACGTGAGCAGCGCGAACAGCTCAAAACCATTGTCGGCATTGTGGTTGACCGCAGCGCCAGCCAGTCTCAGGGCAGTCGTACACAGGATACGGATGCTGCGCTTGAAGCGCTGAAACAAAAGCTCGGCGCGCAATCCGATATTGAAACACGGATTATCGAAGCCGGTTCAGGCACTGAAAACCGGGACAATACACGCTTATTTACAGCCCTGAATGAAGGCCTGCGCGACGTACCGCCGTCACGCATCGGCGGTGCGGTTATGATTACCGATGGTCAGGTGCATGATGTGCCTTCCAAAGCAGACGAGCTGAATTTCAAAGCCCCGCTTCATGCGCTGATTACCGGCACCGGCGATGAATTCGACCGCAGTATCCGCTTCATCCGCGTGCCGCGCTTCGGCCTCAGCGGCAAGCCGCAGGAGCTGGTTTTACGGGTGGAAGATGCCGGAAAAACTCCGGTGGATGCATCACAGTCCAGCGTCACCATCCGTATCAATGGCGAACTGGTCGCCACAGTTCCGGCAGCCATTGGTCAGGATGTCAAAACCGAGATCACCCTGCCCCATGCCGGGCGCAATATTGTGGAAATCGCCACAGAACCGCTGAGTGGTGAAGTCACCGCCGCCAATAATCAGGCGGTGGCATTGATTGATGCCATCCGTGAAAATCTGCGTGTGCTGCTGGTATCCGGTGAACCGAATAATGGCGAACGCACATGGCGTAACCTGCTAAAATCCGACACCTCTGTCGATCTCGTGCATTTCACCATTCTGCGTCCGCCGGAAAAGCAGGATGACACGCCGATCAATGAATTATCGCTGATTGTCTTTCCGACGCGCGAATTATTCGTCGATAAGGTGGAAGATTTCGATCTGATTATTTTCGACCGCTACCAGCACCGCAATGTGCTGCCGCTGCTCTATTATGATTATATCGCCCAATATGTGCAAAATGGCGGTGCCCTGCTGATCGCCGCAGGCCCTGAATATGCAGACAGTATGTCGATTGCACGTACACCGCTGCTCAGCGTTTTGCCTGCATTGCCAACCGGTGATGTCACGGAAAAAGGCTTCTATCCGCGTCTGACGGAAGCCGGAAAACGCCATCCTGTTACGCGCGGGCTGGAAGGCAGTGAACAGGAACCGCCGCAATGGGGGCGCTGGTTCCGCTCGATTGATATTGCCACACCGCAGGGCGAAACCGTCATGCAGGGGCCTGACAACAAGCCGCTGATGGTGCTCGGACATCAGGGCAAAGGCCGTGTCGGCATGTTGCTGTCCGATCAGGGCTGGCTCTGGGCGCGTGATTTTGAAGGCGGCGGGCCATACGCATCGCTCTATCGTCGCATGGCACACTGGCTGATGCAGGAACCGGAGCTGGAAGAAGAAGCGCTGACGGCCAAAGGCACTGCCGATCGTCTGGAGATTACCCGCCAGACCATGAGCGACAAGGCCGCTCCGGCCAAAGTTACCACGCCATCCGGCAAAATCATTGAAGTGCCGCTGACACAATCCGTTGCCGGACAGTTCACAGCGCAATTACCGGCCGATGAACAGGGACTGTATAAGATTGAGAACGGCGATTATTCCGTGCTTGCCCATGTCGGCAATGTGGACACGCCGGAACTGCGCGACAGTATTTCTACAACACAAAAATTGCTGCCTGTGGCGCAGGCCAGCGGCGGTAATGTTCTGCGTCTGAAAGAAACGACTGAACAGGCTGCAATCTCCGTGCCCGATGTTTCGCTGATGAACCCGTCGCAAAAACAAAGCCCTGCCACTCTTCTGGGGCTGCGGCCTACTCAGGACACAAGTCTGGTAGCGGTACATCGCATTCCGCTTTTCACCAGCCTGCTGGCTTTAGCGGCACTGCTGCTTATTCTCGGCGGCACATGGTATCGTGAAGGGCGATAGAGCATTTCACAGTCAAGTTGAATCAACTTGACGGCAGTGATAATGCGACCGCTCAAGAATCCAGAGCGTATCCCGAAAAGTGTGAAGCGCCTACGCAGGGAAATCAGTTCACTGGACTGATTTCTCGTCCTGCTTCGATCGGAAAAGATACGCGGCAAATAAGGAAATGAAGCGGTTTCAGATCACTGAAACCGCTTTTTACATCAAAGCTGGTTGAGATGCTTAACCTGCCCCGCCAGCTGATTAAGCGCTGGGCCTGACAGAGTTTCAGCTCCCGGCAAAATACAGGCAAGAAGCCGCTCCGGATTAACCGGTGCCGGCATAATCACCTTATGGGCATCCACTTTCACAAAGCCGAAAGCATTATAATAAGGTGCGTCGCCGACAAGCAGGCTCAGCCTGTGCCCTGCTTTTGCTGAGGCTTCCATAGACTGGTTCATCAATATCCGGCCAATGCCGCGGCTTTTCCAGCCATCCCGCACGACCAGCGGCCCCAGCAGCAAAGCAGGTGTGGTGCCGATAGCAATCGGTGTCATTCTGATGGAGCCGATCAGTCTGCCGCCATGAAGAGCCACAAAAGACAAATCGCGGTCATGCGCCCCGCCCTCGCGAATACGTGCAGCTGCGCGGACAAATCTGCCCGGACCAAAAGCAAGCGCATTGATTTCTTCGATTTCCGCATCGTGGGCGCAGGTTTCCTGCGTGTAAGTCAGTTCAGACTGCAACATGGCACATCACTATTTCAGAGATTTAACTTCAGAATTATCGCGTGATTTGTCGCCGCTATGGGGCATAAAAACGCAAACAGGTATCCACCGGTGCCGCGCACCGTTTACAATTTCATCGTCGGATGAACTGCAGACCTGTCAATTCCGTTCTCCTGAAAGGTGAATAGCCGCAAACTGATGCGGTGTGTTTGCTTAACATCATTTTTTTTGATCGTAAAGAGCCGTGCCGGAAAACAGTCCAAACAAAACATCGTCCTGTTTTCAGGACAGCGTGTTTCGCAAAAACAGCCAGATCAGGCGAGACTTTCCGGCATTATGTATTACATTAAGGATACGAATTTATTGGCAGCAACTGTTGATGAGCAATTCGGTTCCGCCATCAGACAAAAGGAATATTCTTATGGGTCTCTTAGTTGACGGTAAATGGCACGATCAATGGTACGATACGAAAGCCACAGACGGTCGCTTTGTCCGCTCCGCTTCGCAATTCCGCAACTGGATTACCGCAGATGGCAGCGCAGGCCCCAGCGGCATTGGTGGCTTCAAAGCTGAAGCCGGACGCTATCACCTCTATGTATCGCTGGCCTGTCCGTGGGCGCATCGCACACTGATTTTCCGCGCGCTGAAGAAACTGGAAAATGTCATCAGCGTCTCAGTTGTTGATTATCTGATGGCGGAAGAAGGCTGGACGCTGACCGGCAAAGACGGCGCAACTCCGGATCATCTCTATGGTGCCAAACACCTCTATGAAATCTATACCCGTGCCGACCCGAACTATTCCGGCCGCGTGACTGTTCCGGTTCTCTGGGACAAACAGCAACAGACCATTGTCTCCAATGAATCCGCTGAAATTATCCGTATGCTCAACACTGCTTTCAATGAATTCGGTGACGCGTCGCTTGATTTCTATCCGGAAGATCTGCGTGCAGAAATTGATGCAATGAATGAGTTCGTCTATCCGAACATCAATAACGGCGTTTACCGAGCAGGCTTTGCCACCTCTCAGGATGCCTATGAGGAAGCCTATAGCAATGTGTTTGATGCTTTGGACAGGATCGAGACCATTCTCGGCAAACAGCGCTATCTCACCGGTTCCCGCCTGACTGAAGCGGACTGGCGTCTGTTCACCACACTGATCCGTTTTGATCCGGTCTATGTCGGTCACTTCAAATGCAATAAAGCACGGATTGCCGACTATCCGAATATCTCAAACTATGTACGTGAGCTTTATCAGGTGCCGGGTGTTGCCGGTACTGTGAATTTCACACATATCAAAAACCATTATTATATGAGCCATAAAACAATCAATCCGACCGGTGTTGTCCCCCTCGGCCCGCAGCTTGATTATGATGCACCGCATGACCGTGCCCGTTTCAGCTAAGCTCACATATTAAGTGACAGTTTTATCACACCGCATAGCGAACATCCCGCTATGCGGTGTTTTATTATCTGCAATTGATTTCAATCAATGGAAAGCCGCCTGCCCGCTGTCAGTTTGCCTTCATTCTCAGACTTTAAGGAAAACAGACATGGCTATCCTCCCGGCAAATCGTCATACATGTGCTCTTCTTGCTGCAACTGCTCTCACCGCTACCGCTATGCAGCCTGCACTGGCCGCAGATGCGGTTATCGCACCGGTTGAACCGCAGGTATCGGAACCGCTTGCCGTGGCGCTCAGCCCGTGGCAGGTTCGTGTGCGTGCGCTTGGCGTCATCACAGAAAACAAAGGCCATGTGAATGAAGTTCCGGGTTCCGGCCTGAAATATTCCAACACAGTGGTGCCTGAACTCGATATTTCCTACTACTTCACCAATAATATTGCAGCTGAACTGATCCTCGGTACGACCTATGCCAATGTTGACGGTAAAGGCGCAATCGACGGTCTGGATGTCGGTAAAGTCTGGCTGTTGCCACCAACTCTGACCCTGCAATATCACTTCACTGATTTCGGCGCATTCAAGCCTTATGTCGGTGCCGGTGTGAATTACAGCATCTTCTACAACCAGAAATCTCATGATGCTGATTATCTGAAAGTTAAAAACACTTTCGGCGGCGCATTACAGGTTGGTTTCGACTATATGATCGACGATCATTGGGGCTTCAACTTCGACGTGAAGAAACTCTATCTGCGTCCTGATTTTGATGTAACCGTTGGCGGCGCACAGATGAGCGGCAAAGCCAAACTTGACCCATGGCTGATCGGTACCGGTATCACCTACCGCTTCTGATATGTGTCATTAAAAAGCCCGCTGAAAAGCGGGCTTTTTTGTATCTCAAATCTTATTCCGCACCGATCAGATCACCCCAGTCGGCACGGCGAGCCTGCGTAAACAGGGCTTTGTCCCGTTTGGTAATCAGATGTTCTGCAACCTGTCCGTCAGTGCTGCATAGTTTAGCAATAACTTTCCCGCCACCGGTTTTCGGTTGCATCAGCACCCGCTGGCCTGAAAGGGATACCGGTTGACGGCTGACAGCCAGATAACTGAATTTCTCATCTTCCCAAGGCACATCAGCCTCTTTAGTCAGACGATGGATTTTGGAACGCGCCACGCGGCGGGAGAAATGACACCAGTCCGGTGCCTGCACAGCGCAAGCCTGACTATGGGTGCAAGGCGCTGCAATATGCGCCCCCAGAGCCTGCAATTGTGTTCTGGCATCGAGAATGCGCTGCCAGCCCGCCGGTGTTCCGGGCTCCACAATCACAAACATACCTTCCGTCAGGTTCCATAATTGCGCAATCAACTGTTGCCGTGCAGGTTCATTCAGTTCATCCAGCACATAGGCCAGTGTCACAAGCTGTGCAGCTTTGGCATCTTTCAGCCCCGTTGTCACATCGGCGGCACACCATTGCACATCTGCCACCGGCGCATGAGCAGAAAGCTTCTCGCCCACAGCACGGATTGCATTGCTGCCTTCCAGAAGTAGCGATGTTTCAATCTCCGGCCAGACGGCAGATGCCGCCCATAATGCTGTACCGGGCCCAGCACCAATATCCAGATGACTGCGCGGGGCAAAGTCTGGGATGATATCGGCCGCATGTTGCAAAGCAGAGGTCACAGCGGCAAAAGTCGCAGGCAAACGCGCGGCCAGATAGGCATGTGCTGCCAGTTCGTCGGATAGATGCCATTTGCCATCGCGCGTCTCGGCACGGTAACGACGGCTGAGGATGCCGGAAGCCCGCTGCAGATCCGCCAGCGCCACACCCTGCAACTGCGCATCCACAGCCTGTCTCAATGCCGCCGGTAATTCCATAATTCTATCTCACGTAAAAAAACTCTGCCGCGCTATAGAGCATTTCCAGCAAAAGTGTGAAACGGTTTTGCGTAGGATAATGCGACAAAGAAATAAATAGAGCGGTTCCCTTAAACAGGAACCGCTCTAACACGCGGCAGAGCAATTTAAAACATTAACAATTGCGGCAATCAGCGTTCGAGAACCTGACGGATATCCACCAGATTGGAGCGTACGCGCAGAATGTGGAAACCCATTGTCGTCAGATGGGACGGTGTGAACCATGCATCCTGACGACCATTGGAAACGATGGTTGGCTGCATATCCAGTGCCGAGCGCAATTGCTGCTCCATTGTATCCCACAAACCATCGAGATGTTTCTCAGCCAACACAGCTTTAAAGTCAGAATGCGTTGCGCGGATCAGCCCGTAGTAAGCGTAGAGCTGACCATAGGCGAACCAGAACCGGTCATCGGCACGGGTATCAAACCAGCCTGCATGATAATTATCAGAACGGTCTTTCAGAATGGCAGATGTCGAGCCGAGATCGCTGGCAATACGATCCACATACTGGATCAGATTGTCCGCACGGGCATCGAAAGTTGCCTCGCATTTTTCAAGACGCGCATTGAAAGCACGCAGCTCTTTAATAGCGGAACGGTAATAGCTCGGTGTCGGCGTTTTCGGACCAAACGGACTTAAGCCGAAATACCATGTATCTTCACGGAACTGCATGTTTCCGCGCGCCTTTTGCAGATCATTATCAATCTGCGAGGTGCCGCGCAGGCGGCCGAGAGAATCTACCAGTTCAATCGTTGTGCGGCGCACTGCCGAATGCACACCGCGCTGGAACGAGGCTTTATTATCCAGAAACGGTGTCCGGTCCCAGTCCAACCCGAAGAAACCTGTTTTATAGAACAGCATGGAAGAAACCCATGCATTCTGGTTCACATTGAAATCGGTCAGTTCAGCAGTCACTTCGGCCAGAGCCGATGGTGCACAAACCCGCGCCCCTGCCGGCTGCGATAAGGCCATTTGCGGCGCAGGCTGCGGTGCTACTGGCTCAGTTGAAGGTGCCGCATTATTTGTCGTGCTATCATTATTCCCCGTGGCACCTTCCGCCGGCAGTGCCGTCGGATCGGCAGGCGATGTGCTTTCTGACGGTGATGGTGATGGCGCTGCCGGTGATGTAAGCGCTTTTGACGGTTCGACAATTTCACCGGGTGTGACAGCACTTTGATAGGCATATTTTGCCGGATAATCCGGATCAAAATTCGTCCAGACCTGTGTCTGCACTACGAAATAACCATACAGACCCGCCCAGCCGATAACGGCTACGGCGATAAGGGTTTTCCACAAGACGCTGAGGCTCTGATAAACGCGCCACAAAGCGCCGAAAGGCACTGCGATCAGCCGCAACAGCGCTGCAATCATACGCCCTATAAAAGCAAAGATATTTCCGATGACCGTCACGATCTTGTCCTTTGTGTCAGCTCTTGCCCCGCATCCTGAACAGAACGCAGCCCGAAAGGTATTTTCCTGTAAACCCTTGCATAGTTTCAAAGAAATACGCAACAGCGCCGGATTTTTTAAACAGCAATCATTCAATCCGGCACAAATCGTTCAGCACGCTTTACCTGAAACCGGCACAAGCGGCACCAGTATGTCCGACACCGGCGCCTTACAGAGAAACCCAGCACCTCACAGATAAATAATGTCATTACGACTTTGATATAAACCGCAACAACGCAGGTTCAACCGGTGAGTCTGAATTTAATTTTCAGCTTTAGCCTTGAAATTACTGCATATTATTTTTAGCCTGCCTCATTCCGACGTTAATTGTCGTGTTTGCGGATTCTAGGATCACAAAACTGCTTGAAGACTCCGGACTTTGATGCTTGTTTAGATTTGGGGCCGGGACATGTCGCGCAAAACAGTGCTGCGGTTTTCTGTTCAAACTGCATAAAAACAAACAACAGAGCAGTTTCGGGGAAGCGGAAATGCTCTGCTATAAATAAATATAATCCGGTCAATGGAGATATTCATGCGTTTTCTGCCAGTGAAACATCTGTACCCTGCCAACCTGTCCTTAGCCAAAAGCCGCAAATCCGTGCTGGCGCTTACCTGTGCCGCTCTTATGGCGGGCAGCGCAGGCGGTGCATGGGCGGCAGAACCTGAAGCCTGTTCCACAATCCGCTTTTCAGATGTCGGCTGGACAGATATTACCTCGACCACAGCCGTTGCCACAGAAATTCTCAAAGGTCTTGGTTATAAAACAGATATCAAAATCCTGTCTGTGCCGGTGACCTATGCTTCGCTCAGCAAAAAAGATATCGACGTTTTCCTCGGTTTCTGGAATCCGTCCATGGCCGCTGATCTCCAGCCATATCTTGATGACAAGACCGTCATCACCCTACGCACCAATCTGACCGGTGCCAAATATACGCTGGCAGTGCCTGCTTTCGCCTATGATGAAGGTCTAAAAAGCTTTGCCGATATTGCCAAATTCAAAGATCAGCTCGGCAATAAAATTTACGGTATTGAACCGGGCAATGACGGCAACCGCCTGATCCTCGACATGATTTCCAAAGGTGCTTTTGATCTGAAGGGCTTTGAACTGGCGGAGTCTTCCGAACAGGGTATGCTGGCGCAGGTTGCCAAAGATATTAAAGCCAAGAAACCGGTTGTTTTCCTCGGCTGGGAACCGCATCCGATGAATTCCCGTTTTGAAATGCGTTATCTGGAAGGCGGTGACGACTTTTTCGGCCCTAATCTCGGTGGCGCGAAGGTCGAGACCAATGTCTGGAACGGCTATACGGAACAATGCCCGAATGTCGGAAAGTTCCTGACCAATCTTGAATTCACCCTTGAAATGGAAAACCAGATCATGGGTAAAATTCTGGATGATGGTGAAGATCCGGCCAAAGCAGCAACGGCATGGATCAAAGCCAATCCGGATGCGCTGAATGCATGGCTGAAAGACGTTACCACTTTGGACGGTAAAGACGGTCTTGCGGCTGTCAAACAAACTTTCGGTCTCTGACCGCACACAGACAATCTGCTGCCGGTATCACACCGGCAGCAGATTTACCGCGCGACTATTCATGGTTTTCACAAACCAAACCCGATTGAAAAATAGACTGACAGGAAAACGGGGACCTGACTTTTGGACTGGCTGACATCACAAAAAATTCCCGTCGGGCGTACAGCGAAGAATGTTGTCACCTGGTTAACTGAAAATCTGAGCTGGCTGTTTGATGGTATTGCCGCCATTATGCAAACATTGATTGACGGCTTACTGGCCGCACTCAAATTTCCGCATCCCTTTATTCTGATTGCCATTTTTGCCGCGATCGCATGGGGGCTGCAAAGAAAAATCTCGACTGTCATTCTGACGATTATCGGGTTTTTATTCATCCTCAATCAGGGCTATTGGGATCAGACGCTGGAAACCCTGACGCTGGTTCTGTCAGCCTGTTTCATCTGTATGGCGCTTGGCGTACCGCTCGGCATTGCAACGGCACACCGGCCAAAGCTTTATGCGGTGGTGCGCCCGATCCTTGATCTGATGCAGACATTGCCGACCTTTGTTTATCTCATTCCGGCGATTGTGTTTTTTGGCATTGGTATGGTGCCGGGTCTGCTGGCAACAGCCATTTTTGTGCTGCCCGCGCCTGTCCGCCTCACCCATCTCGGCATTTCTTCAACGCCGGAACACTTAAGAGAAGCCGGAGAGGCTTTCGGCGCTTCGCGCCGCCAGTTGCTCTGGAAGATTGAACTGCCCTATGCCATGCCGCAAATTCTGGCCGGTCTCACCCAGACCATCATGCTGTCTTTGTCGATGGTGGTGATTGCAGCGCTTGTTGGAGCCAACGGGCTGGGCGTGCCGGTTGTGCGTGCCCTTAACTCGGTCAATACCGCGCTCGGTTTTGAAGCGGGGCTGGTGATTGTGGTTGTCGCCATCATCCTCGACCGCATTTTCCGTCCGGGCAGGGAAAAATAATCATGGCTTCTATCAGTCTTCAGAATATCAGTATTGTTTTCGGTAATAAAACGGACAAGGCACTGGATCTTGCCGATCAGGGCTTTACCCGCTCGGAAATTCAGGCAGAAACCGGCCATATTCTCGGCGTGCATAATTGCTCCCTCGATATCCGCGAGGGTGAGCTGCTCGTCCTGATGGGATTGTCCGGCTCCGGAAAATCCACGCTTTTACGCGCGATTAATCGCCTGAACCCGATCAGCCGCGGTTGCGTCACGGTCTATAATCAGGGTGACGAAATCAATGTAACCGCAGCCGGTACTGCACAATTGCGCGCTCTGCGCACCCATGTGGTGTCCATGGTGTTTCAGCAATTCGGTCTGCTGCCATGGCGCACAGTCGAGGACAATGTCGGCTTCGGTCTTGAAATTGCGGGCTTAAGCAAACAGGCACGCAAAGAAGCGGTACAGAACCAGCTGGAACTGGTCGGATTGCAGGATTGGGCTAAGCGCAAGGTCGGTGAATTATCCGGCGGCATGCAGCAGCGTGTCGGTCTTGCCCGTGCCTTTGCAACCGGCGCACCGATCCTGCTGATGGATGAGCCATTCTCCGCGCTTGATCCGTTGATCCGCGCGCGCTTACAGGATGAGTTGCTGCATTTACAGGATCATCTGAAAAAAACCATTGTCTTTGTCAGCCATGATCTGGATGAGGCAATGAAACTCGGTAACCGCATTGCTATCATGGAAGGCGGCCGTATTATTCAATGCGGCAGCGGACAAGATATTCTGCTTAATCCGGCTAATGATTATGTGGCGGATTTTGTGGCCAATATGAACCCTCTGGGTGTGTTGCTCGCCGCTGATATCATGTCTCCTCTTGACCGCAGTGCGCCGCCCCGCCCTTTTGCAGCAACAGCAAAACCGGAAACCGCAATTCAGGATATTATGCAGGCGATGGTGCGCAATAATGGCGATGTCGGCGTTGTGCATAATGGTGCGATTGTCGGCAAAATT
>NZ_ANNO01000131.1:0-10022 GCF_000409565.1 Pseudochrobactrum sp. AO18b | reverse complement strand
GCTGATCTTATCAGCGCGGCGTTTTTATTATCACTGTAATCGCGGTTTAGGCTGCTGAACGTTTTTTCGCACGTTCAGTCACACGCTGACGAATGCTTTCGATATCCGAACGCGGAGTGGCCCCGAACAGTTTCTTCGTATAGTCATGACGCGGATGATTAAACACCTCGTCACGTGTGCCATATTCAACAACCTCACCATAATACATCACCATCACCTCATCGGCGATATAGCGTACCACAGACAAATCATGGCTGATGAAAACATAGGTCAGTTCAAACTCTTCCTGCAGATCCGCAAGAAGATTAAGCACCTGCGCCTGCACCGAGAGATCGAGTGCCGAGACCGGCTCATCCAGCACCAGAAGGCGCGGGCTGAGCATTAATGCACGGGCAATCGCAATACGCTGACGCTGACCGCCGGAGAACATATGCGGATAGCGATTGAAGTGCTCGCGGCCAAGACCGACCTTGAGCAGCATCTGCATCGCTTTTTCCTGACGCTCTTCCGCTGTCATATTGGTATTCAGCAGCAGTGGTTCCGCCAGCACATCACCGATTTTCTGACGCGGATTGAGCGAGCCATACGGGTTCTGAAACACGATCTGCACACGCTGGCGCATTTCGCGGGTCAGACCATCGGTGGCAATATTCACCGGATGACCGTCAATCAGCAATTCGCCGGATGTCTGCGGGTCAATCAAAGTCAGGATGCGGGCAAGTGTTGACTTGCCGCAACCGCTTTCACCAACAATAGCCAGTGTCTTGCCCTTCTCGACCGAGAAACTGACATTTTTCACTGCATGCACAGTTTTCGCCTTGGAAAACAAACCGCCGCCAGTGTGATAATCCCGCACGATATTACGGGCTTCAAGAACGATCTCACTCATTGGGCAGCTCCTGACGATGCGGCATTCTGCAAGACAAAATCCGAAACCGTTGGCAAACGGTCACCGGTTGCATTTTCCGGCAGGGCTGAAAGCAGTGCTTTTGTATAAGGGTTCTGCGGATTCTCAAACAATGAGAGCACATCCGCATCTTCCATCTTATGACCTTTATACTGCACGATAACGCGGTCTGCAGTTTCTGCCACAACACCCATATCATGCGTAATCATAATCAGACCCATACCGTGCTCTTCCTGCAAACGCATCAAGAGATCAAGGATCTGTTTCTGAATGGTCACATCAAGCGCAGTTGTCGGTTCATCCGCGATCAGCAATTTCGGATTACAGGCAATCGCAATGGCAATCATCACGCGCTGGCACTGACCACCGGACATCTGATGCGGATAGCTGCCCAGACGCTCAGAGGCATCACGGATGCCCACCAGTTCCAGAAGCTCGATCGCACGACTACGGCGCTGTGCTTTACCCATATTCAGGTGGAAGCGCAGAACTTCCTCAAGCTGGAAACCAACGGTAAAGCACGGGTTGAGGCTGGCAATCGGTTCCTGAAAAATCATGGAGATTTCACGACCGATAATCGCGCGGCGTTCTTTATCGCTCATATTGAGCAGATCACGGCCGTCAAACAGCATCTTGTCCGCGGTGACTGTTGCAGTCTTCGGCAACAATCCCATCACCGCCAGCATACCAACGGATTTACCCGAACCGGATTCACCAACGATAGCCAGAACCTCACCGGCATCGACAGAAATATCGATGCCGTCTACGGCTTTGAAAGCACCTGTTGACGTATCAAAGGCAACTGTCAGATTTTTGATTTCTAAAAGAGCCATTATCAGCTCCTCTTCAGTTTTGGATCAAGCGCATCGCGCAGACCGTCGCCAACCAGATTGATCGCGAGAACCGTAATCAGGATAGCAAGACCCGGGAATGTAACAACCCACCATGCACGGGTGATAAATTCACGTGCTTCAGCAAGCATTGTACCCCATTCCGGTGTCGGCGGCTGTGCACCCATACCAAGAAAGCCCAGAGCAGCAGCATCAAGGATCGCATTGGAGAAGGACAAAGTGCCCTGCACGATCAGCGGTGCCATGCAATTCGGCAGAATGGTCTTGAACATCAGACGCAGACGGCTGGCACCGGCCAAGCGGGCAGCAATCACATATTCACGGTTCTTTTCCGCCATCACGGCCGCACGGGTCAGACGCGCAAAATGCGGCTGCAAAACAAGCGCGATAGCGATCATCGCATTCATCAGACCAGGTCCGAGAATTGCCACAAGAACCAGCGCCAGAATAAGCGACGGGAAGGACAGGATGATGTCCATCACGCGCATGATGATTGTATCAACCACGCCGCCAAAGAAACCGGCGATCAGACCAACGGTCACACCGGAAACCAGCGACAGAACAACAACCACAAGACCGATAAACAGCGAATATTGCGAGCCGTAAATCAGACGGGACAGAACATCGCGGCCAACCGCATCTGTACCGAGCAGAAATGCAGCTTTACCGCCCTCTTGCCAGACCGGAGGGGTCAGCAATGCGTCACGATATTGCTGTGTCGCATCATGGGGAGCCAGCAAAGGTGCAAAAACAGCCACCAGAACCAGCGCTACGAAAACGATCAGGCCGAGAACCGCACCGCGGTTCACGCTGAAATAATACCAGAAATCGGCAAGCTGGCGTCGCAAAGACACATCAACTGACTTTTCCATTGGTACAGTAGAATTACTCATTGGAAGCCTCACTTATGCCGGATGCGCGGGTTGATTAAGCCGTAAAGCAAATCAACAGCCAGATTAACGACCATCACAAGGATGGCGATCAGAAGCAAACCGCCCTGAACAGATGGATAGTCACGACGGAAAATACTGTCGATCATCCATTTGCCGATCCCCGGCCAGGAGAAAATAGTTTCAGTCAGAATAGCACCGCCAAGCAAAACGCCGACCTGCAAACCGATTGTGGTAATAACCGGAATAAGCGCATTGCGCAGAGCATGCAGCCCGATAACACGACGCTGGCCAAGGCCTTTTGCGCGCGCTGTACGGACATAATCCTCACCCAAGACTTCAAGCATAGCCGAGCGGGTCTGACGTGCAATCACCGCCATCGGAATTGTTGCCAATACGACTGTCGGCAGGATCAGATGCGAAAGCGCAGAGGTAAAAGCCCCCTTCTGTCCCGACAGAAGACTGTCAATCAGCATAAAACCGGTAACCGGCGGGAAAAAATACATCAGTGAAATACGGCCGGAAACCGGTGTCCACTGTAAAATACCCGAAAACAGAATGATAAGCAGCAGGCCCCACCAGAAAATCGGCATGGAATAGCCAACCAGTGCTACGCCCATCGATGTCTGATCAAACCACGAACCGCGCTTAACCGCTGCAAAAACACCGGCAGGAATACCGATCAGAACCGCAAGCACAATAGCACACAGCGCCAGTTCGACTGTCGCCGGAAAAAGCGTGAAAAACTCGGTAATAACCGGTTTTTTGGTAACCATGGACATGCCGAAATCGCCGTGTAGCAAATTCCAGATATAATCCAGATATTGCTGCCACATCGGCTTATCAAAACCGAACTGCTTCATCAGCTCCGCATGTCGCTCCGGCGATACGCCGCGTTCACCTGCCATCAGCAGGACCGGATCACCCGGCAAAACGCGTACGAAGCCGAAAGCAAGAATAGTGATGCCGAAAAATGTCGGTATCAGATAGGCAATTTTGCTTAAAATGAATCGTATCATGAATATAGCAAGACCGGGCGCTGAAATATTTCATCCAGCGCCCGGTCATTCTCCTTTTAAGAATTACTCGGAAATATCAACACCGTCGAAACGGTAATCACCGAGCGGGCTCATCTTAAAGCCCGTAACTTTGGCAGACATCGGCACATAGACTGTGGAATGTGCCAGTGTGTTCCAAGGAGCCTGCTCCTTGAAAATTACCTGTGCCTGCTCGTAAAGCTTAACGCGCTCTGCCTGATCGGAAGTCACTTTCGCCTTCTGGATCAGATCTTCAAATGGCTGGTAGCACCATTGTGCACGGTTGTTACTGCCAACACCGGAACAGCCGAGCAGAACGCCGAGGAAGTTATCCGGATCACCATTATCACCGGTCCAGCCGAGGATCACCGCACCGTCACGATCCTTTTCGCCCGACTTCTTGAGATATTCACCCCATTCCATCGAAACGATTTCAGCTGTTACACCGACTTTGGCCAGATCGGCCTGCATCAGCTCAGCTGTACGACGTGCATTCGGCATATAAGGACGGCTTACAGGCATTGCCCAAAGCTTCATCTTCAGATCTTTAACGCCGGCAGCTTCCAGAGCCTTTTTCGAGGATTCAGGATCATATTTGTCGTCTTCAATCGCGTTATTGTAACCCCACATTGTCGGCGGGATCGGGTTTTTGGCAACCTGACCGGAACCCTGGAACACGGCGTCAATGATCGCCTGCTTGTTCACAGCCTGATTGAGTGCCTTACGTACTTCCGGCTTATCGAAAGGTGCAACAAGCGTATTATATGCAAAATATGCAATATTCAGACCGGCCTGTTCATCAACCTTCAGATTGCTGTCAGCCTGCAGGCCTTTGATATCTGCCGGAGCCGGATAAGACATCAGATGGCATTCGCCGGCTTTCAGCTTCTGCGCACGAACTGCAGCATCGGTTGTGATTGCGAAAACCAGATCGTCGATTTTCTGCTTTTCACCCCAGTAATCAGGATTCGCTTTGAAGCGGATAACCGCATCTTTCTGATAGGCTACAAAAGTAAACGCACCGGTACCCACTGGGAACTGGTTGAGGTTTTCTCTTTTACCATCTGCGTCCAGTTTGTCCGCATATTCTTTCGACATAATGGATACGAAAGGCATCGCAATATTGGCGAGGAATGGTGCTTCAGGACGTGTCAGCACGAACTTAACAGTATTATCGTCAACCTTGACGATATCCTTGATCAGCGTGCCCATTTCCATACTGTCGAAATATTCGTAGGAAATACCGGCAGTATACTGGTGCCAAGGATTGTCTTTGTTACGCTGACGGTCGAATGAGAACAGAACGTCATCAGCATTGAAATCACGGGTCGGTGTAAAATAATCCGTTGTCTGGAATTTTACGCCCTTACGCAGATGGAATGTATATTCCAGACCATCTTCGGACACTTCCCATTTCTCAGCAAGACCTGGCTCAACAACAGTTGTGCCGTTCTCAAACTCAACCAGACGGTTATAAACCGGATGCGCAGACGCATCAAAAGTATCACCACCTGTGTAAGGTGCCGGATCAAATCCTTCCGGCGATGCCGGCGAGCAATATACCAGCGTCTTTGCGGATGCAGCGCCGGAAAAACCCGCCATCATGGCAGCGGTCAGCGCAGTCGCAGCAAGAAGTTTAGTGTGAAATTTCATTATAGGCCTCCACCCGATAACAAGCTGCAACGCCTCACGTCGCAGTCTGAGGCGTAAAGAAGCATTTTGCGCGGCAAAAAGGCAAGTTGAATTTACGTCTTGGTCAACGGCGCAGAAAAAATAATTCTGCTCCATAATTAGACATAAAAAATATATATTTGATTTTTAATGAGAATTTCGGCTTTTCAACCGTTTCAATTTCACAAAGCACGCAGGATTTTTTTGTGATTAGCTGCTAGTAATCAGCCTGTTTGCGCCGGTTCCTGTCAGAATCGGAACAGTACCCGACGTTACGCAAGCTATTGATAGATCAGGACAAGACACGGAAAATGAGGCAGGATTATGAGTGAAAAGAAAGACGTCATCCAGCAGACAACAGAAGAAGCACGTGTACTCGCTGTTCAGCTGATTACAAATGCTACTTACGGCTCACTCGCAGTGCTTGATCCGGCAACCGGCCGTCCGAGTGTAACACGCGTTGCAATCACCACCGATACGGATAACACTCCCCTGCTTCTGGCATCCGGCCTTGCCACCCATACACCGGCTCTGGACGCCAATCCTGTCTGTTCGCTACTGCTTGGCGAACCGGCCGATAAAGGTGACCCGCTGGTTCATCCGCGCATTACCCTTGCCTGTTCAGCAGAGAAATTCATGCGTGGTCAGGAAGGATATCAGCGCCTGCGGGATTTGTTCCTCGAAAAACGCCCTAAAGTTAAACTTTATATTGATCTCGGCGATTTTGTTATTTTCCGCCTCAATGTGGAAAGTGCCGGTCTCAATGGTGGTTTCGGAAAAGCTTTCCATTTAAAAACCGAAGATATTGTACTGCCGCAATAAATATCGACGATTTCCCGCTGTCCAGCCTGCGACATTTGCGACTTATATAATAGTTTTTGAATGATACGGCGAAGCACAATCTGATTGAGCTTCGTCTTATCTGCCTGTGTTTGACTTAGATTTTTTCTCGATCAATACTCTAAATTAACAAGATCACAAAAATGTGTACTTATTCAAAAGCCTGCTCATAAATTTTGAAATTCAACGATTATTTTTTTACAAAAGCGACCAATATTTATTATTAATATTTTAGTTTAAAATGACATTTTCAATATTTTAGCAATCGCTAAATATAAAATAAACAAATAAT
Source organism: Pseudochrobactrum sp. AO18b (assembly GCF_000409565.1). Taxonomy (NCBI): domain Bacteria; kingdom Pseudomonadati; phylum Pseudomonadota; class Alphaproteobacteria; order Hyphomicrobiales; family Brucellaceae; genus Pseudochrobactrum; species Pseudochrobactrum sp. AO18b. The sequence continues at coordinate 3,534 of NZ_ANNO01000131.1, read as the reverse complement.
TTTGAAATCGATTTATCACTCCCTTAAAGAGTAATTATTCTGTACGTTTTAAAATAATTCTTGCAAATATCAATTCTATTGGTAGTTGTAATAGTGCGCTGATTTCTTTCTTATAAGCGCACTATCAAAATTGCTGTCATACGGGGGTAGGACTGCACATGAAACATGATAATATCTACGCAAATCTTGTCGATAACGCGGATCAGGCTGCCGACTTCCTGTCGGCTCTCGCCAACAATAAAAGGCTGCTGATCCTTTGCAAGCTGTTGCATAATGAAATGTCTGTGGGAAGTCTTGCAAAAGCAATCGACCTCAGCCAGTCTGCATTATCACAGCACCTTGCAAAACTGCGCGCACTCAATCTTGTTTCCACAAGACGGGACGCCCAGACAATCTACTATGTTGTTTCATCTCCGCATATTGAGCTGGTGCTTTCAACATTAGGCAGTCTGTATCTGGCACGCAGCGAGAAAAGACGGGAAGCGTTTGCTTAAACTGAACTGATGCATAATCAGACTAAATATAATTCCGTCATATTTATTAATGACTTAGCAGATAAGCGCCTCGGCGCTTATCTCAATATTAAAGAAAAAGACCTTACAGGGCGCGAGTCCCGCTTCATTGCAGAAGGCAAGGTCGTCTTACGCGTTCTGCTGAATTCATCGCAGTTTGAAGCTGAATCTCTTCTTATCACCGAAAACAAACTGGCCGGCCTTCAGGATATTTTGCCTCTGGTTCCTGATCACGTCCCTGTTTATGCAGTCTCACCATCCGATATGGATCAGATTGCGGGCTTCAATGTCCATCGCGGCATTCTCGCTGTCGGGAAAAGAAAAACCCTTCATAACATCCAGAATCTCATAGAGAATTTGCCGGATAATGCCCTTATCCTGATCCTTTGCGGCATATCCAACCATGACAATATCGGATCAATTTTCCGCAATGCCGCCGCCTTTGAAGCCAGTTGTGTAATGCTGGATGAAACATGCTGCGACCCGCTTTACCGTAAAGCAATCCGTGTTTCGGTCGGCGCAACATTACAAGTTCCCTATGCCCATAACGGCAAGATTGACGATATTGTTAAAACCGTTGCCGAAGCGGGCATCAACCTCATTGCACTGTCACCGCAAAGCCCGCAATCGCTCTATGATTTGCCTGTAAATGGGCGAACCGCGCTTTTGCTGGGCACTGAAGGCGAAGGACTGCCGCAGCATCTGCTTACCTCCCTGCAAAGCGCCCGCATTCCTATGTCCCGCCGGTTTGACAGCCTGAATGTAGCGACAGCCTCCGGCATCGCATTATCCTGCCTGAGCCGCGCAAATTTTGATTAAACTGCCTGATTTCAAACTGAAGCCGCTCGTTTCATGCCACCGGAAACAAACAAATCATTTCACTGTAACGCGGGCAATGCCGCAAAACCTCAGCATCAATTGACTGAACAGAATACTGGATACATACAACCTGAAATAGAATTATTAAATTCTAAATTATCAGTTCAATAAATCATCAAATATATGAATTTCAACACTCTTTTCAGAGTGAGAATCTAAGCTCAATTTTATTGATGAACCGCATCAATTCTGAAAATATTGGCTTCAGCTTCTGGCTGCTGCTCAAGTGCCGTGTATTTCAGGAGTTTTTTGATGCCGGTTATATCAGATCAAGATGAAATGCTTATCTGACAGGTTATCGCAATCACAGGAGCGATGAATATATCCAAAACACAGCTTTGCAAGCATCTATATTACGAAGAAAGAGCGTGGAACATAAACAATCCGGAGTAAACAAATGCATCATTCATCTGTTTACTCCGGATCATAGTCTTCAACACTCATATGCAGCTCAGGCTGCTGACACTGAGCCTGATGTCGCTCCTGCGCCATTGCCGGTCAGTTCACGAAGCATTTTTTCGGCTTCCGGAGCACGTTCGGAACGGGCAATAAAACCACCGCCGAATACGCGCGCCGTATTGCTGTCGTCGGAATAGAGCACACAGGCCTGTCCCGGAGCGATACCGCTCTCACCATCAATCAGCTCAACCCAAGTCTGCCCGTCTGCATGATGCAAAACAGCAGGCTTTGGCGGACGCGTTGAACGCACCTTGGCAAAGACTTCCATACCTTCCGCTGGCAGATCAGCAAGCGGACCGTCACCAAGCCAGTTCATATCACGCAGGAATACTTTATGTGTTTCAAGCGCTTCACGCGGGCCGACAATAACGCGCGCATGGGCAGCATCGAGATGCACAACATAAAGCGGTTCACCGGTCGCAATACCAATACCGCGGCGCTGGCCAACCGTATAATGAACAATACCGTCATGATCGCCCAGAACACGGCCGTCAATATGCACGATATGGCCACGTGTCGCCGCTTCCGGCTTCAGGCGCGAAATAATATCGGAATATTTGCCCTGCGGGACAAAGCAAATGTCCTGACTGTCCTGCTTCTTGGCAACAGTCAGCCCCATTTCCTCAGCCATTTCACGAACATGCGCTTTTGGCAGATTACCAAGCGGAAAGCGCAGATAATCGATCTGCTCCTGCGTGGTGGCGAAAAGGAAGTAGCTCTGGTCGCGATCCGCATCAACTGGGCGGAATAGAGCTCTGTGAGCGCCGTTTGCACCGCTGCGAATATAGTGACCGGTCGCAAGCGCTGCCGCGCCCAGATCGCGTGCTGTGGCCAGCAGATCAGCAAATTTTACAGTCTGGTTACAGGCAACGCACGGGATCGGCGTTTCACCGCTCACATAGCTGTTGGCAAAAGGATTGATAACCGCTTCACGGAAGCGCGCTTCATAATCCAGTACATAATGCGGAATACCAAGGCTTTCGGAAACGCGGCGCGCATCTTCAATGTCCTGTCCTGCGCAGCAGGAACCGGCACGGTGCACGGCAGCGCCATGATCATAGAGCTGAAGGGTTACACCAACAACATCATAGCCTTCACGCTTGAGAATACCGGCAACAACCGAAGAATCAACGCCTCCTGACATTGCAACAACAATGCGCGTATCTTCCGGCTTTCCCGGCAAATCGAGGCTGTTCAGTTTCATGATTAGGTCCATATCCGGGGTCAAAACCCGATATCTTGCTTCAAATTCTCCCCTTATATAGGCCATTGTGACCCGCCTTGCCAAGATGCCGCAGGGCAAAGGAGATTTTTTAATAAAATATTTTGAGCTGAAAACGAGTAAAAAAGCCTCAAAACGGCTTAAATATGGCGTTTTCAAGCTCTTTCTACATAATCTTTAATGAAAATTATTATTTATTACCAGAGCCTTACCGAGTGCTTAGCTCTTTTTTAAAGCTGTGACGCTATCGTGAAGCGTGATTAGGTCCTTGAGTGTTGTGTAGAGAGTACAATGACCGATCTGGTAAGACCACGAGTAAAGTACGTCATCGGTCCGGACGGAAGTCCGCTCACCGTTGCAGATCTTCCGCCGTCGAATACACGGCGCTGGGTTATCCGCCGCAAGGCTGAAGTTGTTGCCGCTGTACGCGGCGGCCTCCTCAGTCTTGAGGAAGCCTGGCGG
>NZ_ANNO01000130.1:0-1066 GCF_000409565.1 Pseudochrobactrum sp. AO18b | reverse complement strand
GGGTTTTTTTATTGGTTCGCAATAAGAATCATTAGCGGGAATAGCGGCGTTAAAGGTCGCATTCGCCTTGTCAAAGCTCATGGCAAAAATGTCACGTCTTGTAAAAAGCGTTTCATGCAGCTTTTCATCTTTTAGAAAATTAGATTTATCAATCTATGTTATTCAATAAATTTTCATGGTTATTCTTAAATATTTGTATCTTTCTTAAGATGTGAACATATTTTGTGAAATTTATTCTAATTGATTGTCATTTTTTATTTGAATTGTTATTCTTTGGTTGTCCTGATTTTTTATACTGTTTTATTTTTATTGATATTTTAAAATAAGATAAGGTTTTTCCGATGAATATATCGCGGCCAATACTTTATGGTGTCAATTTAACAGATGTACAGGAAATTGAACTTGTCGATATTATCAGTAGTCATGCGGTGCGGCTTGGCTTTGACTATTACAGTTTTGTTCTTCGTATCCCGCAGTCACTGACGCGCCCGAAAATTCAGGGTTTCGACAATTATTCTGAAGGCTGGCGCAGTTATTATGTGCGCAATGAATGTATTCTGACCGATCCCGCAATTCAGCAGGCGATGCGGTCTTCCAAGCCGGTCGTCTGGACTGAGAAACTCTATCAGCAGAATAAAATTCTGTGGCAGGAAATGAGACGTGACGGCCATTCTGTGGGTATTACGCAGTCCTGCTGGGGGCCGCAATCGGTTGCCGGCTTTCTGTCTTTCAGCCGAACCAGCGATGCAATCAGCAAAGCCGAGTTGAAAGAGCTGGAGCCGGAATTGCGTGAGTTGAGCCTGTCTCTGTTCACAAGATTTTATGATCTTTATCGGCTGGATGAGACCTATAATACTGAGGATCAGATTATTACACTGCGGGAGCGGGAAATATTGCGCTGGACCGGTGACGGTAAAACCGCTGAGGATATTTCAATTATACTCAATATCACGCCGCGCACGGTGCATTTTCACATGAACAATGTTCTGAATAAGCTGATTGTTTCCAACAAGGTTCATGCGGTGATGAAGGCGCATCTGATCGGATTGCTCTGAAATGCAAAACG
>NZ_ANNO01000129.1:0-21691 GCF_000409565.1 Pseudochrobactrum sp. AO18b | reverse complement strand
GCCGGGGGCATTTGTAGTTTATGGTGCTATAAGTTCATTATTGAAACATGAGCCGGTGCGAGATGTCTGTCATTAAATCCTTATTGCTGAGCTTGAGCCTGAGCATTGGTGCAACTGCTGCGTTTGCTGCAGATGAAGCCTTGCTCTCGCCCAAAATTTCGCAGCGCCATCTGATTGTCGAGCCGCAGCTAAATCTTGCCGATAAATCAAATCCGATACAGGTCGCACTCACGCTGGATGCCTGCTCAGGTGACATCGACCATCGTATTCTCGATGTTCTGGTGCGGGAGAAAATTCCGGCAACTTTGTTTGTGACTGCGCGCTGGCTGCGCCGTAATCAGGCGGCAATTGAGGTTCTGAAAGCGCATCCGGATTTGTTCGCGATTGAAAATCACGGGGCAGAGCATGTGCCTGCAATCACCGTATTGAAAACCATGTATGGAATTCCGACAGCCGGTACACCTGCTGCTATCGAAGCAGAGGTCAAAGGCGGTGCGGATAAGATTACGGAAATCTTCGGCAAGCAGCCGCAATGGTACCGCGATGCGACAGCGCGTTATTCAACGGATGCTGTGCGCCAGATCGAGGGCATGGGCTATAAGGTTGCCGGTTACTCGCTCAATGGTGATCGCGGTGCTTCTCTGCCTGCGGCAACGGTTGCCAAACGGATATCCTATGCCAAAGACGGTGATGTGATTATCTCACATATCAATCAGCCGAAGCGTGTCTCCGGTGCCGGTGTGGCCGAAGGTATTCTGGCGCTGAAGAAGAAAGGCGTGCAGTTCAGACTGCTGAGGGATATGCCTGCACGCGCAGCACCGAATGTGGTGAGTGAAACTGCGCCGCCGAATGAATCTGTTTCGCAGAAAGAGAATAAAAGCCATTCTAAAATAAAGACAAAACCGGCATCGGCAGAGCCTGTACCGGTCTCCGCGCAATGACATATCAGGTGTTTGAATGATTTCAGAGGCCGTTCTTTAGCTTGCCCATAACGGCAGCATAATTGCGGCCGAGGCTTTCAAACAGAACATTATTGCCCGAGAGCGGAGCGTGGGACAGCGTAATCCCGTCATTCAGCAAAGTGACGAAAACCACCTGATCCTGCACGGCAGACGGCACAAGAATGGCACCGATACGCTGCGCATTGGTGGTGTCCAGCGCAGGCATATTAAACAGGACTTCACCGCCGACAATTTCAGCGGCTTTGGCCAGTGACAGATCAAAGCCGTCGGTCAGAACATCCTGAGCACCGAGGGCAAATTCAACTTCAACTGCTTCTAAAGACGCGTTCTCCTCAGACGCGGCTATCAGGTTTTCGTCGGTGGAGGAGGGCGTTTGCCTCATAGGGGGAGCGTCTCCGGCTGTATAATTCTTCTTATCCGCAAACTGATTGTGGCAGTTTGTGAATTTGATGCAATCTCATTTTAGTGATTTGTTATAATATCATGATAAATAAAAATATTTCTCTTTTATCTATCGTTAATCACAGATCTTTACCTCTTTTGCTACCTGACGAAATGAACAGTTCTTGCAGGCAGCGATGCGGATCGCGTATTGTTTATGCTCGGCAGACCCTGAATATTGTGCGAAGCGCCTTCGCGGGACTGATTTCTTTACCCGCCTCGATGCGTAAAACAAAGAGACAGAGCGGTTTTACAATTCCGTATTTACCGGAACCGCTCTCTAACCGGCAGAGCGGCAAGTGATGCTTGAAAATTATTACATCCGGCGCAAGGTAAGACGTCGTTCCTCGCGATCGGCGAAATATGCACCGGCTTGCGCTTTTGCCGGTCTGGGGTTGCTCATCGCTGCGGTTACAGCACATCGTTTCGGTTTGATTCAACAGCCGGATCTGGTGTTTATTGTGACACTTGCCGTGTTTTTCGCTCTGCTGGCTTTGTTGCTCTCAGCTAAATCTTTTTATAATTTATGGCGCAGCGGCGATGCCGGAGGGCGGCGTGCCATGCGTGCCTGCTTTATCGCTCTGGTCACATTGATCCCGCCTGCACTTGTGCTGGGGCAGATCAGCGGCACACCGCGTATTCATGATGTTTCCACCGATCTCGAAAACTCCGTGCAGTTCAATACTGTGATGAGCAATGAGCAGGATTTATCGCAGGATTATAAGCCGGATTTCCGCGTGCACCTGCTTCAAAAACTGGGGCTGGGTGATCTGACTGTGCAAAACAGTCTGGGCACCGATGCTGTGCCGGATATGTTGCAGCAAATCTCTGCCTATCCGGAAGTGAGCGGCAGGCAATATGACAGTGCGCAGGATCACGTCTTAAAAGCTGTGCTTAAAGTGCTGAAAGAGCAGGGCTTTGCTGTAACTGCTACGTCCGGTACTGCCGGTGAAGACATGGATGTGAGTGTCGAGGCAACTGCCAAAACCTTCATTCTGGGTTTGCACAGCGATGTGGTCGTGCGGCTCAAGGATGAGGCCGAGCAAACCACGGTCGATATGCGCTCCGTCTCACGTTACGGGCGCTATGATATGGGGTTCAATGCCGGTCTGATCGGTACGTTTTTTAATGCGCTTGATCTGGAAATGCGCAATGCCGTACCGGATGCACCGGAAGAGTAAACTCAGGCCGGCCGGTAGAGACTGTCCGGCATTGGGTCGCCGTCTGTTCTGACTAATCCGCGTGAAACCAGATCTTCCAGATGGGCGAAAACCGAAAGCCCTGCAGCGCCATGCAGGCGCGGATCGGTATCACGGTAAATCGCGGCGACCATCTGCGCGATTGTTTCATCGCCCTGCATCACCCGCTCAAACACGGCCCGTTCACGCATTTTTCGGTGAGCACGAAGTCCGCGTAAAAAGCGATGCGGTTTGGCAATCGGCGCGCCATGCCCCGGCAGATAGAGGCTGTCTTTGCGTTTGAGCAGTTTTTCCAGAGATTGCATATAGGCGCGCATGGAGCCGTCTGGCGGCGCGACAATGGTGGTCGCCCATGCCATGACATGATCGGCGGAAAATAAGATGCCGCGATCATTGAGTGCGAAACAGGCATGGTTGGCCATATGGCCGGGAGTATGGATTATCTCTAATGCCCAGTCAGGATTGGTGAAAATCTCTCCGTCTTTGGCGCAAATATCCGGCGCAAAATCTGTGTCTACACTGGCATCCAGTGCATTACTCTCACCGTCAAATAACGGACGGGCGGACTGGTGCGGGCCTTGTGCAATAACGATTGCACCGGTTTCACTTTTCAGTCTTGCGGTCAGCGGTGAATGATCGCGATGGGTGTGGCTGACGAAAATATGACTGACCGGCCTGTCTGCAATAATACGCATCAGCGTTGCAAAATGCGCTTCATCTTCCGGCCCCGGATCGATAATACCGAGCTGGGTTTTGCCAATAATATAGCTGTTGGTGCCGTAACCGGTAAAAGCGCTGGCATTATTGACGGTTACGCGCAGAATATCCGGTGCAACCTGTACCGCTTCACCATAGGCCGGATCAAATTGCGTATCAAATTTCAGAGACATCAAAGAGACTTTCCGGCAGGCATCACAATAATAACAGGGTGTCTATAAAGGCTTTTCAGTGACTTGTCCCGTTTATCCACTCTATATATTATAATCGACAATTATTGTTAAAATTGTCGACAATTTGACATTGACAAAGTGCCCGATGTTTTATCATTTTGAGCGGACAGAATTGGGGAACAGAACATGCAAAAATGTGGTGAACGTGAATTTATCGGATATGGCCGTCATACGCCGGATCCGCGCTGGCCGGATGGCGCGCAGATCGCCGTGCAATTCGTGGTCAATTATGAAGAGGGCGGTGAAAGCTGCATTCTGGACGGGGATGTCGGTTCCGAATGCTTGCTCTCCGAAATTGTCGGCGCGCAAAGCTGGCCGAAGCAGCGCAACCAGAATATGGAATCGATCTACGAATATGGTGCACGCGCCGGTTTCTGGCGGTTGTGGCGCATGTTCACCAAACGCAATATGGATGTGACTGTCTATGGTGTGACCAAAGCCATGGAACGTAATCCGGAAGCCGTTGCGGCGATGAAAGAAGCAGGATGGGAAATCGCCAGTCATGGTCTGCGCTGGCTGGAATACAAGGATTTCACAGAAGAAGAAGAACGGCGTCATATTCAGGAAGCGGTGCGTCTGCACACAGAACTGACCGGCGAACGCCCTTACGGGATTTATCAGGGCAAACCTTCAGACAATACGCTGCGGCTGGTGATGGAAGAAGGCGGTTTTGTCTATTCCGCCGATTCCTATGCCGATGAACTGCCTTACTGGATTGAAGGGCCAAAAGGGCCGCATCTGATCGTGCCTTATACGCTCGATACCAATGATATGCGCTTTGCCACACCGCAGGGCTTTAATGCCGGCGACCAGTTTTTCAATTATCTGAAAGACACTTTTGATGTGCTTTACCGCGAAGGCGGGGAAGGCGCGCCGAAGATGATGTCTGTGGGTCTGCATTGCCGTCTCGTCGGCCGTCCGGGTCGTGCCGCAGCACTGGAACGTTTTCTGGATTATGTGCAGTCCCATGACAAAGTCTGGGTCGCCAAGCGTATTGATATTGCCCGCCATTGGCACGAAAATCACAAACCGGCAGGGCAATAAAATGGAACTGATCAATTTGCCGGTACGGGCTTTGACGCCGGAAAATTTCGCACCTTTCGGGGATATTATCGAAACCGGCTTGGGTGAAGTTAAGCTTATCAACTGGGACATTACCGAACGCCACCATGCGCTGGCGAAAGCCGATGTTATCGGTGAGGATGCTCATATTTTGATGAACATCTTCCGCAGTAAGCCTTGGGAACTGCCGCTGACCATTAAGATGGTTGAACGGCATCCGCTGGGTTCGCAAGCCTTTATGCCGCTGAACGGACGCGACTATCTGGTGGTGGTTGCAGAAGATAATAATGGTGTCCCGCATCAGCCTGTGGCTTTTCTGGCGCGGGGCAATCAGGGTGTGAATTATCACCGCAATGTCTGGCATCATCCGCTGCTGGCACTGGATAAGACTTCAGATTTTTTGGTGGTGGATCGTGGCGGTGCAGGCAATAATCTGGAAGAATATTACTTCCCGCAGCAAAATTTTACGATTTCTGACAGGGAGATTTGACCATCTGGTCAGATGCTCCGAATTCACATAGTTTAAAAGCGGCATGATACAGATCAGAAATGTCGCTTTAAAACGCAACTCAAAGCTAATTTGCCGCATTTGTCACGCCACATCTTGACGAGTATTCAGAGGCGTAACAATCTGGTCTTATGACACAGATGATCCGTTTCTTTCTGAATGGTCACCGGCAGGATGTTCAGATCCGGCCAGATACAACGGTTCTGGAATGGCTGCGCGGGGAGGCGCGGCTCAAGGGAACGAAGGAGGGCTGTGCTGAGGGGGATTGCGGGGCGTGCTCCGTTTTAATCGGCACAGATAAAGACGCAATTGCACAGGCTGACACTGCGGCGGGTGAACCACAATCGAACAATGCCGACGGAGCATTTCGCTACCGCGCTGTTAACAGCTGTATCCTGACAATGGGGCAGCTGGACGGTCAGGCATTGGTCACGGTTGAGGGGTTGAAAACTTCACAACTCCATCCCGTGCAGGCGGCGATGGCCGAAAACGGTTCATCGCAATGCGGTTTTTGTACACCTGGTATTGTGATGTCGCTCAGCGGACTGGCTGCGGATTGTGCAAGTCACGGTACCAAAGCCGACGATCAGCTGATTCATGATACGCTGGCAGGCAATCTCTGCCGCTGCACCGGCTATCGCCCGATTGTTGAAGCTGCTCGCAAAGTGATTGCGGAAGGTGGCGCACCGGTAGCACAGCCGCTTTCCGGTTCCTTGCAGGATATCCGTCCGCAAACAGGTTTCAGCCATGGCGGCTCAACCTATCATCAGCCGCAGACACTGAAAGAACTGTTGGAATTACGCACGCAATATCCACAGAGCCTGCTGCTGGCCGGTGGCACTGATCTCGGTGTGGCGTTGGCCGATTATCACAGTGACTGGAATGAGGTGATCTCGACAGCGCATGTGCGTGAATTGCGCGATATCCGTGAGGATGAAGCATCTTTCCGGTTTGGCGCTGCGGTGACATGGGCAGAGGTGCTGAAAACTATCGGCAATCATTATCCGTCACTCACTATTTTGCTGCGCCGTTTCGGTTCTGTGCAAATCCGCAATCAGGGTACAATTGGCGGCAATATCGGCACGGCCAGTCCGATCGGGGACGGGCCACCAGCGCTGATCGGTCTTGGTGCGCTGATTGAACTGGCTGGTGCTCATGGTAGGCGCACATTGCCGCTGGAAGATTTCTTCCTCGATTACCGCAAGACGGAACTGCGCGGTGATGAGGTGATTGCCTCGGTGACAATCCCTAAACTGACTGCGGGGCAGGATTATCGCGTTTATAAAATCTCCAAACGTTACGATCAGGATATTTCCACCGTTTGCGGTGCATTCCGCGTAACGCAGAAGAACGGCATTATAACAGATGCCCGTATCGCCTTTGGCGGTATGGCAGCGATCCCGAAACGGGTGAAAAGTGCGGAACAGGCGCTGATCGGTAAGACGTTAGATGAGGCCGCAGTCGCAGCCTGTATGCAGGCTATTGCCACAGAGCTTGCGCCTTTAAGTGATTGGCGCGGCAGTGCCGAATATCGTCTGATGGTGGCGCAAAATCTGGTGGAGCGTCTGCGCCATGATCTGGCCGGTGAAGTGGTGGAGGTAATGGCACTATGATCGCACTTAATCAGCCTTTTCCAACGCCGGAAGGTGCTAACAAAGTCGAGCGCAGTATTGTCGGACATGGTGTTGTGCATGATTCCGCCAGCCGTCATGTGGCGGGTGCCGCGACTTATATTGATGATATGCCGGAACTGCCGGATACACTCCATGCGGCTTTTATATTGTCGCCGGTTGCTCATGGCCGGTTGAAAAGCATGGATACCAGTGAAGCTCTGGCGCAGGCCGGTGTGGTCGGTATCTGGGATGTGCATGATATTCCGGGCATCAATGATGTTTCGCCGGGGCTTCCCGGTGAACCACTTTTTGCTGAGGAACTGCTCGACTATCAGGGACGGGCAATTGCGGTGATTGCCGCGACCAGTTTTGAGGCGGCCTATAAGGCAGCCAAACTGGTGAAGCTGGATATTGAAGAACTGCCACCGGTGCTGGATGTGGAAGAAGCACACCGGCAAAAGAGTTATGTGATCCCGCAACAGGTGGTGCAACAGGGTGATGTCAAAACCGCCATTGCCAATGCGGAACATCAGTTTTCCGGCCGTCTTTCGATGGGCGGACAGGATCATTTCTACCTCGAAACGCATATTGCCTATGCTATTCCCGGTGAAAACTGGCCGCATGAGAACGGCGATATGCTGGTGCATTCATCAACGCAGCATCCGAGCGAAGTGCAGCACCATGTGGCTCATGTGCTGGGTCTTCATGCCCATGCGGTGGAATGTCAGGTGCGGCGTATGGGCGGCGGCTTCGGTGGTAAGGAAAGTCAGGCGACAATTATTGCCTGTGCGGCCGCGCTGGTTGCAGCTAAAACCGGACGCCCGTGCAAAATGCGCCTCAAGCGCCGCGATGATATGATTGCGACCGGCAAGCGTCATGATTTTGTAGTGCATTGGCAGGCGGGTACAGACAGCCGTGGGCGTATCAAAGGGCTGGATATCGAGTTTCTTGCCCGCGCCGGAAACCTGCCCGATCTCACAGGGCCGGTAATTGCCCGTGCGCTGACCCATGCCGATAATTCCTATTTTATCGAAAATGCGCATTTCATTGGTCATGCCTGCAAAACCAATACTGTGTCTAATACGGCATTTCGCGGCTTTGGCGGGCCGCAGGGGATTATCGCGATTGAAACAATCGTCGATACGATTGCCCGTGAGCTGAAACTTGATCCCAATCAACTGCGTGCCATCAATTATTACGGCGATGAAACAGGGGATGAAACGCCTTATGGCCAGAAGGTTGAAGATAACCGGCTGGTACAGGTGACAGAAACGCTGCTGAACAGCAGTGAATGGCAAAAACGGCGTGCGGAAATTGATGCCTATAATGCGGGTAATCCGCTGATCCGTCGCGGATTGGCGATGATGCCGGTGAAGTTTGGTATCTCGTTCAATCTCACAGCGCTCAATCAGGCTGGTGCTCTGGTGCATGTCTATCAGGATGGTTCGGTGTTTCTGAACCATGGTGGCACGGAAATGGGGCAGGGACTGTTTGTCAAAGTTGCGCAGGTTGTAGCTGAAGTGTTCCAGATTGATCTGGACATGGTGCGTATCTCGGCGACAGCGACCGGCAAAGTGCCGAATACCTCTGCAACGGCTGCTTCGACCGGTTCTGATCTCAATGGTATGGCAGCCTTTAAAGCGGCAACGGCAATCAAAAGCCGCATGACTAAGGTCGCTGCAGAACATTACGGCGCAGAAGAGAGCGAGATTATTTTCCGTGGTAGCCGTGTTTATGCGGGCAATGAATCCATGTCCTTTGGCGAACTTGCCAAGCTGACATGGTCAAAACGCGTGCAGCTTTCGGAAGCTGCCCATTATGCGACACCGAAAATCCATTGGGACGGTAAGACAATGCGCGGCCGCCCGTTCTTCTATTTCACCTATGGTGCGGCTGTTGCCGAAGTGGCAGTGGATACGCTGACCGGTGAAACGCGCTGCTTGCGGGCAGATATTTTGCAGGATGTCGGCTTTCCGCTTAATCCGGCGATTGATCTCGGCCAGATTGAAGGCGCTTTTGTGCAAGGGATGGGCTGGGTCACTTGCGAGGAATTATGGTGGGACAAGGCTGGACGGTTACGCACAGCAGGCCCTTCAACCTATAAAATTCCGGGTTCGCGTGACGTGCCGGAAATCTTCAATGTGCGGATTTTGGAAAATGCACCGAACCGCGAGGAAACGGTATTCCGTTCCAAAGCCATTGGCGAACCGCCGCTGATGCTTGGTATTTCCGTCTGGCTGGCAATTCGTGATGCTATTGCTTCGATTGCAGATCACCAGTTTTCGCCGGAACTGGATGCACCGGCCACACCAGAAACTGTGCTGAAATCGATCCTCAAATTGCGTCAGCGCCAGAAGCAGGGTGAAGCTTGAGATGAATTTGCAGACCTTAAATTCGCTGTCAGAAACGGAGTTTGTCTCTGTTCTGGGCGGTATTTTCGAGCATTCTCCTTGGGTGGCAGAAGCTGTGGCGGGAGACAGGCCGTTCGCTTCAATTTTTGCTCTGCATCAGGCGATGGTGCAGGCAGTTGAAAAGGCGGGTGTAAACAAACAACTGGCGCTGATCCGTGCGCATCCTGATCTGGCAGGCAAAGCTGCGCGTGCAGGTCATCTCACCGATGCTTCTACAAGTGAGCAGAAGGGGGCGGGACTCGACCGGCTTGATGATGCGGAGTATGAGCGCTTTCATAGCTTAAATGATGCCTATAAGCAGCGTTTTGACTTTCCCTTCATTCTCGCAGTACGCGGTTTTGATGGCAAAGGACATGATAAACATTCCATCCTCGCCAGTTTTGAAACGCGTTTGCAGAATACACCGGAGCAGGAAATTTCTGAGGCACTGCGGCAGATTGCGCGTATCGCTGAACTGCGGCTGGGGGATATGCTCACATCATAGATTACATGCAGCAGAAAAGGTATGGTTATGGCAAAACTCTCAACCCATGTTCTCGATACTGCTCATGGCAAACCGGCTGCCGCAATGCGTCTTGAGCTTTATCGGGTGAAGGGCAGTGGTGAGCTGGAACTGATTAAGCGGACTGCAACCAATCTTGATGGCCGCACTGATGAGCTTCTGCTCAATGAAGCGGAAATGCGCAACGGGACTTATGAAATTCAGTTTCATGTCGCTGAATATTTTGAATCGCAAGGCGCGGATCAGGCGAAGCCGCCATTTCTGGATCTGATTCCGATCCGGTTTTCTATTGCCGATGAGAGCGCCAATTATCATGTGCCGCTGCTGGTCAGCCCTTGGGCTTATTCCACTTATCGCGGCAGCTAAAGGCACGACGGGTAAATCTATCCCCGCTCTTTATTCTTTCCGTAGACTTTTCCCGTTCATGAACAACGGGAAAAGCAAGATATGGAAACGACCCCTAATCTGAAAATGCCTTATATTCTGCCCAGTCAAGCGCAGAAACACGTCACGCATAATGAAGCACTGCGTTATCTCGATGCGCTTTTGCATCTGTCCGTTCTAAGCCGGCAATATTCTTCGCCGCCAGCCACTGCGCAGGAAGGTGATCGTTATCTGATACCTGCGGGAGCCGCGGATTTATGGAGCGGGCAGGATGGCAATCTTGCAGCTTTTATGGATGGTGAATGGTTCTTCTTCGCGCCTTTGCGCGGCTGGATCATGCATATTGCTGATGAAAATGCGCTGTTCATATTTAACGGCAGTCAATGGCAGGCACTGCTGAACCCGCAGCTGATGGTTGGAGTAAATACGGAGGCTGATAGTTATAACCGCTTGGCTGTAGCCTCTGATGCTGTTCTGCTGACCCATAGCGGGGCAGGGCATCAGCTGAAAATCAATAAAAACCTGAGTGAGAATACTGCATCCCTGTTATTTCAGAGTAGCTGGACCGGCTATGCTGAAATGGGAATCGCCGGTGAAAATAATTTCAGCATTAAAGTTGCAGATGATAGCGGGCAGTGGCGACAGGCACTGCGGATTGATCGTGCTAGCGGTAATATAGCTATCGGCTCTGTCTGGCCAACAGCACCGTTGCATGTTGAGGGGCCAATTCGCACCGGAAATTATGAGAGTGGTGCTTTGCCGAATGCTGCGCAGAGCGGTGCAGGTGCTGTTATTTTTATCAGGACAGGTCAGAACGGGAAGCTTGCTTTCAGTGATGGCCAGCAGTGGCTTTGGATCGACGGCAATCAACCTGTTGCTCCATGATGTTGTTAAGTTTGTAATAATTTGTTGCACGGCTTTCAAAACAATCGGGGGATTTAGATTGATATGTCGTGCAACAGTAGCGAATCTGATGAATTATAAATGCCGGATAAATTTCTTTTACGGAACCTGGGAAAGCTTGATTGGTAAGGCAGTGGTCTATGGTTCACGTTGAAAAACTATGAGAAGCAGTAATTTTTTAATGCAACCATCGCATAGGCACTTTTGTTCGCAATTCCTGTGAATAGAGATAGATTTGCTGGTTTTGATATAAGTATTTTGTTAGTCAGTATGAGTGCGATATTTTATTTAAGTTTAATACTTGAACAAACTTGTCAAGTTATTCTTTTGCCTGATTATGATTGTGGAAGTAGGATGCAAATTTTGCTGAAGAATAAGGTGAGAGATTAACCGCATGAAAACGGCAGATGTTTCAAGGCGGATTGCGGGACTCCCGCGGTCTATAAAGCAACTTATCACGCTTGGCGTGGATATTACCTTGCTGTTGCTTGGCGTCTATGTTGCCTATGTTCTGCGTTATGGCTTCCTGTTCGTGCCAAATACCAAGCAAATATTGCTTATGCTGGCGGCGCCGCTGGTCGCTGTGCCGGTTTTTATCCGCTATGGTCTTTATCGTTCTGTTATTCGCTATCTGCCGGAAAAGGCAATCTGGTCTATCTTTCAGGCAACCGCCGTTGCGGCTTTGCTATGGGTTGCCATCGCATTTTTGACTGAAATGACCGGCGGAACCGGCGTTCCGCGTTCTGTTCCGCTGATCTACTGGCTGGTGATTACTATTCTGGTTTCCATTTCCCGTTTCGGCGCTAAATGGATTTTGCGGGATAGTACCGGCCCTGTATCACGGGAAGTGGCATTGATTATCGGTACCGGTGAGGCTGCACAGCAACTGGCAGCGGCATTGCGTGTACATCGCGACACTTACGTAGCCGGTTTTATTGATCGTGATCCGTCATTGCTCGGTATGGATATTGCCGGAACCCGTGTTTATGCACCGGCGTCTATCGATGATCTGGTTAAGAATTACGGTGTTTGTCAGGTCGTAATCTCTGATCCGTCGATGGGGGAGGCAGAGCGGAAAGCCTATGCCAGTATTTTAGGGCGCCTGAAAATCCGTACCAGTATTCTGCCGCCGATTGCAGATCTGTCGCGGGGAAAATATCTGGTTGGTGCGCTGCGTAATATTGAAATTGATGACCTGCTGGGGCGTTCGCCGGTGCCGCCGGATGAGGCAATGCTGCAGTCGATGATTGAGGGGCACTCAATCATGGTAACAGGTGCCGGTGGTTCTATCGGCAGCGAATTGTGCCGTACGATCGTCAACTGGAAACCACGCAAACTGATTTTGTTCGAGGTCGGGGAGTTCGCGCTCTATCAGCTGGAGCGCAAGCTGAAATCTGTCACGAATTGTGAAATTGTTCCGGTATTGGGGTCTGTAACCCAGCAGGAACTGGTGGAGAATGTTATTCACTCTCACGGGGTTGATACGATTTATCATTGTGCTGCCTATAAGCATGTGCCTTTGGTTGAGGTGAACCCGCTTGAAGGTATCCGTAATAATGTTATGGGCACGAAGGCTGTTGCTGATGCTGCGCTGAAGACCGGCGTAGAGCGTTTTATTTTGATTTCCTCCGATAAAGCTGTTCGCCCGACTAATGTGATGGGCGCAACCAAAAGATGGGCAGAATTTGTTATCCGCCATTATGGAGATCTTGCGCAGCAGAAAGGTTCGGCACAGTCATTTTCGAGCGTTCGGTTCGGTAATGTTCTGGGGTCTAACGGGTCGGTTGTACCGCTGTTTCGTGAGCAGATTGCTGCAGGAGGCCCTGTAACGCTGACTGATGAAAATATGACCCGTTATTTCATGTCGATCCGCGAGGCTGCAGAACTGATTATCCAGTCCGGTGCGGTTATCAAAAGTGGTGAGACGGCTTTGCTGGAAATGGGAAGTCCGGTGAAAATCAGAGATCTGGCTGAAAATATGATCCTGATGGCCGGATTGTCTGTGCGTGATATTAAAAATCCTGACGGGGATATTACAATTCGGGTAACCGGTATTCGCGAGGGCGAGAAGCTTTACGAGGAACTGTTTTATGATCCGGATAAGGCATTGCGTACCCGTCACCCGAAAATTCTTTGTGCGGAAAAACGTGGCACAAAGGCCGATGAAATACCGCAGCGCCTGCCGCAAATGCAGAAATTCCTTGATGATAACGATGCGGAAGGCGCTAAAGCGCTGTTGTTCGACTATATCCGCCAGTAATTAAACTCTTTTGCGGAAATAAAGGATCAGCAGCGCTGTCAGCACCAGAGCGATTATCAGGCCGGATAATTGTCCGATAAGAGTACCTGACCACAGCGTGGCTGCAGTAATAGCGCCCAATATAAGATTGAGCAGTGCAAGGCTGCCGGTAACAAAATAAACGGATTTTCCCGAGCGCTTTGCAATCTGATAGGCATGGGAAGAGTGTGCCTGTAATATATTCTCACCTTTGCTAAGACGCAGGATAATCGTGCTGCCAGCGTCGAGAATATAATAAAGCGGCAGGATGAGAGCGGGAATAATACCTGCTTGTCCGGCAAAGAGCAGAAATACTGCACCGGTAATCAGGCCAAGCGGCAGACTACCGGAATCGCCGAGAAAGATTGAGGCAGGCGGGCGGTTGAAAACTGCAAATCCTGCGAGAGCACCACTTATCGCCAGACTAATCGCCGGAATTGCCGGCTCCTGAAGAAATATGGCTGAAAGAATTCCGAGCAGGAATAAGGGAATTCCAATGCCGGTGACAGTCAGCCAATCCAGACCGTCCATAAAATTGGCGACATTAATACTTCCAAGGATGGCGATGCTTAAAAGCAGCATTTCAAGCCAATAGGGGAGCAGATCAGGCAAAAGCCGGAAATCAGCACCTAAACTATAAACAGCGAGAATTGCGGCCAGAAGTTGCAGAGGAAGTCTTGCGCGTACAGACAGTTCTTTTCGGTCATCCAGATAGCCGGTAACCCAGACTAAAGTGGCAGCAATGACAAGGCTGATACTCATCCGTGCCGGTATCATTTCCCATAGGCCAAAAATAATCAGTGCAAATATGAAAACCGGAATGCAGGCCAGTCCGCCGATTTGTCTGGCAGGGACAGAGTGGTTGGAGCGCGGATTAAAGCCGGCAGCAAGAAAATTCGTAGGAAGTCTGTCTTTTAAAATCAGGAGCAGGAGCGTGGAGAAAATAAAGCAGAGAGGAAAAATCCACCAATAAACTGACAAGCTGCTGTCTCCTGAAGCGTAAGGTAATCCGGAAAGCGGTTGAATATGATATAATTTAATCTGAAACAGATTGTCTGAACTCTTTAAACTGTATCGGAGCGCAGTCAAACTTACTCAATTACTGTTGTCTTTACGCGTTTATGAACTGCTTTTCCAGCATGTTGGTGAGCGGAGAACTTGCGAAGCTGAAAACGTAAAACGCTTTTTTGAAGTTGGACGGGTTTGCTTTGTTTTAAAATGTAAAAATCTGATTTCAATGCATTGCACAATGGATTTCTTGCGGCTATAAGCCGGATCAACCGCCACGGAATCTCTCCGTGATTTGTATTGGGGCGTAGCCAAGCGGTAAGGCAGCGGTTTTTGGTACCGCCATCCCCTGGTTCGAATCCAGGCGCCCCAGCCAATTCCTCACATTATATTCTGCCTGTTTAATTTGTTTTGCCGATAATTTTTGATCTCGCTATGTGTAGTAAACAGGCGGAGTAAATTTAAATTGTTCTCACATTATATTTAACTCAGCTTGCTTGTTTTGTTTGAATTTAAGAATATTAAACAGCACTGAAACAATCTTATTCTTTTATCTTTCATTCAAAATGTCGCTTTTTGCATAAAAAAGTGATAGCGGGATCTTTTTACATAATGCTATGGAATATGTGATGCCTGCTAAAACGGCTGCACACTTTATGAATATGTTCGGCTTGCTGAACCGCATACTGACTTTGTCTCCTGAACGGGCAGAAGTCAGAGATACAGTGCATTCCGGGAGTGTTTTGTTTATCGACGTGAGGGATTTGATTGTCGATGCTCATTCAATACATGGCAGATATTGAGCCAAATTCACTATTTACAGTAAACGCTATTTCTCTGGCGGCGTTTGCGATTGCATTTTTTTGTATTTGGCTGAAGCAGCGCGACAGAACTTATTGGCTCTATTGGGTAGCTGCAAATGCGGTTTTATCCGTCGGCTTCATTATCTTTGTTGTGATTGATCGCTCGCAGATGCTGCAGTTGATTCTCGTCAACGTGGTATTAGCGACGGGGATAGCGCTGCGCTGGCAGGCTATACGCAGCTTTTTCTATCGCAAAAACTATATTGAGATTAATTTCTTAATCATACTGATTGTGCTGCTTCCATATCTGTTCTCTTCCTATCTGACGAACGGGTTTATTTTTGGCTTTGTTAATCTCATATTTTTGGTTGAAATTATCTTGGTTCTCCGCGAATTGGTGCGCCCAAATGGTGAGACTCTGCCGTCCCGTTGGGGGCTGGCTATTGCCTATAGTCTTGTTGCTGCGGCATTTGTTGCCCGCGTGATACAGGGGTGGGTGACAAGTCCCGCAAATATGAAATTACTGCCGAATGACGGGCTTCTGGCAGTCATTTTGCTCGTCATGTCCATTCATATTGTTGCAAGCGGTGCTTTTGCTATATCAATGGCCTATGAACGGGGTATTTCCGAGTTAAAGCAAATGGCTCTGCTTGATCCGCTGACAGGGCTGTATAATCGCAGAGCTTTTGAGCTGACTTTAGCAGAGCGTGATCCTGCGGATGGTTCTCTCGCTTTGATTTTGCTGGATATTGATCATTTCAAGCGCATTAACGATCAGTTCGGTCATGCCGCCGGTGATATTGCCTTGCAGCGTTTTGCCAATATTCTGATGACGATTTTCCGAAAAAAGGACTTTATCGCCCGTATAGGCGGGGAGGAATTTGCTGTTCTTCTCCCAGATACGACGATGAATGAAGCCTATGAGTTTGCCGAGCGTGTTCGCAAGACTGCTGAAAATGATGCATTTGAGCATAGTGACGGCATTGTGCGCCTGACAATCAGCGCGGGGGTCTGTCAGGCAGCAGCAGACGTAACCTCTTTTTCCGATATGACCCAAAAAGCAGATATCAGCCTGTATATAGCTAAAAATAATGGTCGTAACCGGGTTGAAATATTTGCTACATGATTCATCGGTAATGCTTTGTAATTCTTTGCTCAATTCGGCCGTTACATAAACACGCGGAGGGGACTGTGGTTAAGTGGAGGGTGTCAAAGAGGTTGGGTTTTCCAGTGATGCCTGCGCTTATGACGCGTTGTGTTACGCTTCGCCAGACATTGCTTCTCTTGGTTGTCTTGTTTGTAACGGGTACAATCTTTCCTGCTCTTGCCGCGACATGTTCTGATAATTCCCTGATCGCTGCCGATATTATTTTAAAACGTCAGCTGACTGCCTTGAAAAATATGGAGCGCGGTCGGAAATGTACGGCAGAAAATGCTCAGAGCGGCTTTTTTAACGCCTGCCGTGATTTAGCTCAGCGACGTGGTGACATACAAAAACAGTTGCAGAAAAGTGCCGCAGCTTTGGCAAAATGCAGCGGAACATCTCTTACTGCCACAACATCAAAGCCAAGCGGGCTAAGCAACAAAAGCCAGCTTACCAAAAATACCAATTTGTTTGGCGGTCAGTATTCGGGAACACCTCTACTGTTTTGTGTGCGCCTGTCTGACGGATATTATTTTCCGGCACCGCATTCGCAATATGCCCGAAGCGACAAGATAAAAGAGACCTTGGCGCAGTGTCGTTTCATCTGCGAGACTCCCGACGTCAATCTGTATATTTTGAGTGATCCTGCTGCCGAGACTGCGGATATGGTATCCGTTGATAAACGGGAATCTTACGTCAATCTGGGTTCTGCCTATGCCTATCAGGCATCAGAGAATTTTCAGAAATGTAACTGGGCAAAGTATTTTTCCTATATTGAGCAGGTGCGGGCAGGTTCCGCAAAGCCGAAGAAAAAAACCATTGCGCCTGTTAAGCCGGTGATGGCGCCGGTTTCTGTTCCGGTCGTTGAAAAAGATGTGTCTGACCGTGCTGTACGGATTGTCGGACCTGCCTTCTTGCAGGACGGTAATGATATGCTGGTCAATCTGGGGAGCCGTCGCGAGCGGCCGGAAGCAGGCATAGAAGTTTTACACAGTACAGAGTGATCTGATCGCATGGCGTAACTGACCGAATGCGATATTTTTTACCGTGAAAACGACAGCAAATATTGCAGTTTTATTGCCTGTCTGCGGAAATGTTTATTATGACAAAATGCGCTGTTTTTTGCCGCTTACGGACATGCGCATGAGCCAAAGCACAGGCACAGTTTTGAGGTTATCCTGATGGGGGCGGCTTTTGATCCGTCACTCACCCCTGATTTTTATGCAAGATCGTGAATGCAATGCGGGTGTGGAAAACACACCTGCAGTCACAGACTTCAGAGTACCCGTCGTTAAATGGTCTCATTCAACGACCGCGATAATATGACCAATCGAGAATTCGGAAGCTGACCTGACAGATGTGCCTTTCTGTGAGGTTGTGCGGAGCATTGTCTGAAGAATGGTCTCATTCTGAGATCATGTTTATGCGACCAATGAGGCCACGGGAATGACAGCAGCGGGAGGGGGCAAGCGCAGCGTGTTCCGGTGTGTTTTCAAAGTTTCGCATTGATATCTGTGGCTATTTCATCATTATGTGCGGGAACTTTTTATAAAAACTCAAACAAAATCCATGGGATGGGGGCTTTGATATGCGCAAGACTTACCTGAAAACTCTGGGGGCGCTGGCTGCGACTCTGATGGCCGGTTCTGCACTGGCAGAGACGCTGACGGTTTATACTGTTTATGAAGAAGATGAGGCCGCAGCTTTCCTCGCCGAGGCGAAAAAAGCTTTACCTGATCTGGATATTAATATGCTGCGCCTGTCCAATGGCGATCTTGTTGCCCGTATCATTGCCGAACAGGCAAATCCGCAACATGACGTGCTGTGGGGCGTTGCAGTTACCTCGCTGTTCAATCCTGAAATTATTAAAACGCTGGAGCCTTATAAGCCTGCGAATATCGACACCGTGCCTGCGCAGTTCCGTGATAAGGAAGACCGCTGGTTTGCCGTTACCGGTTATATGGCCGCTTTCTGCGTAAACAATGAGCGCCTGAAATCCAAAGGCCTGACAATGCCGAAGTCATGGGCCGATCTGACCGACCCTGCCTTTAAAGGTGAAGTGGTGATGCCGAACCCTGCATCATCCGGCACCGGCTATATCCAGATTGACTCGCTGATCCAGCAGATGGGCGAAGAAAAGGGCTGGGCTTTCCTCGACAGTCTCGACAAGAACGTAGCGCAATATATCAAATCCGGTTCCAAGCCGTGTAACGTCGCCTCAATGGGCGAATATACTGTTGGTGCCTCTTTTGAACTGCGCGCCATCAAAAATATTGCCGAAGGTTATCCGATTACCATGGTGATCCCGTCAGAAGGCGCGGGTAACGAGCTGGAAGCCAATGCGCTGGTCTCAACATCCAAGAACAAAGACGCAGCCAAGCGTTTTCTGGACTGGACTGTGAGCAAGCAGGCTGCCGACGAATATTACAAGTGGAAAGCCATTGTAACGATTCCGGGCGGCGCAATGCCGGACAAGTTCAAAGAAGCCGGTCTTCCTGAAGATGTGTCCAAAGTTATGTATGCGGTTGATTTCAAAGCCGCAGCCGATGATCGCACAAAGATCATTGAAACATGGCAGAAGAAATACGAGCGCTAATTGTTAATCAGACCGGACAGCCTTGTAGCTGTCCGGTCTTGCTCTTTCGGCTTTCAAAGCATTGAGCAAGCTGTTTTTTGCGCTGTAAAAAACATACGGAAAAACAGAGATTTAAAGCTGCGGCTTGAATCAGTCTGATAAGCATTTGCATGAAATTTCATGCATCGGGGAATGCGCAGGGATTTTCATCTGCGCCCATAAAAACAAAATACCAAAGGAAATATACCAATGGATTTGAACATTCAGAATGTCATTAAAAGCTATGGCGCAGTGAAAGCCCTTGATAATGTTTCTCTGAATATTCCGCATGGTTCTCTGGTATGTTTTCTCGGGCCTTCCGGTTGCGGCAAGACAACCTTGCTGCGTGCCGTTGCGGGGCTGGAAGATATTGATTCCGGCAGGATTATGCTGGGCGATAATGACCTGTCGCATACGCCAGCGCGGTCACGTAATTTCGGTGTTGTGTTTCAGTCCTATTCACTGTTTCCGCATATGACGGCGGCGCGTAATATTGCCTATGGGCTGGAATGCCGGAGCTGGACAAAAGCACAGATTGCAGCGCGGGTACGTGAAATGCTGGATCTGGTGCATCTGGCTAATCAGGCCGAAAAACTACCGGCGCAAATGTCCGGCGGTCAGCAGCAGCGTATTGCGATTGCCCGTGCATTGGCGCCCAATCCGTCACTCTTGCTGCTTGATGAGCCGCTTTCCGCGCTGGATGCAAAGGTGCGCGAGGAATTACGCAATGAAATCCGCGCACTGCAAAAGCGGGTTGGCATTACCACCATTATGGTCACACATGATCAGGAAGAAGCTTTGGCGATGGCCGATGTGATTGTGGTGATGAAAGATGGACATATTGAACAAACCGGCACGCCGCAGACGCTTTATCAGCAGCCTTTAACCAGTTTTGTTGCAGATTTTATCGGTCGTATGAATATTCTGCCGCTGGATAAGACTCCCGGAAATAGTCTGCATTTTGCTGATAAAGTACTGAAACTGGATGCCGCAGAGGTTTCCGGTTCCGCACCGGTCAGTAAAGTCGGTATCCGGCCTGAGGCCGTCAGCCTGCTGCCCGCAACGCAAACCATGCCGGATGATAATCACTTTCCGGCAACCATCCGCAGCCAGATTTATCTGGGGCATATATCGCGGTTGGAAGTGGTGCCGGATAAACGGCCGGACGTTAAAATCAGTGTGGAAATGCACGGCACCGCCAACAGAACAGGGTACTTGCCGCAAACAGGTGATGCAGTAACGCTGCATCTGCCGGCAGACGCTTTACGGGTGCTGTCATGAGCAGCGCGGAGGCTTCTGTAACCACGACGACCGGTGCCGGTTTAAAGCGCGGTCTGTTTAGCGACAATTTCATTTCATGGGCGATGACGATCGGGATTACAGCCCTGATCCTGATTTTCCTTGTTATGCCGCTTTGGGCCATTCTGATGCTGGGGTTCAGCACGCCGGAAGGTTTTGGCCTCGGCAATTTTACCCGCACTTTCACCACTGCGCGTTTCTGGACGCTGGTGCTGAACAGTCTTGGTATGGCGCTGACCTGTACCATTATTGTGACCGGCATGGCCTATGCCTATGCCTATACGCTGCAACGTGCCCATGTGCCGTTTAAATCCCTGTTGCGGATGGCGGCGCTTATTCCGCTCTTTGCTCCGTCACTTGTGCAGGCGCAGGGGCTGGTGCTGCTGCTCGGTCGTAACGGTATTCTCAATCGCTGGATGGGCATGGATATTGATATCTATGGTTTCTGGGGGGTGGTGATTGCTAATGCGCTTTATGCTTTTCCCTATGCTTTCCTGATTCTCTCGGCAGCGCTGGCTGTCAGTGATGCACGGCTGCATGAAAGTGCGGAAGTGCTGGGGGCAGGGCCATGGCGTATCTTCCGCACCCAGACTTTACCCGCAACACGCTATGGTCTGGCGGCCGCCTGTTTCGTTGTGTTCAATCTGGTAATGACTGACTTCGGTAATCCGATGGTGATCGGCGGCGATTTCAACGTGCTGGCCACAGAAGTCTATAATCAGGTGATCGGGCAGGCGCAGTTTGGTCTTGGCGCGGTGATCGGTATTGTGCTGCTGATGCCTGCCATTGCCGCCAAGATTGTTGAAAAACGCCTGACTAAACAGCAACAGGCGCTGCTCACCTCACAGGCGCGGCCAATGGTTGTGCGCCCGTCAGGTAAACGTGATTTGCTGCTCGGGCTTTATGCCTATTTCACAATGGCACTGATCCTGAGTGTTATTCTGATTGTGGTGCTGGCAAGCTTCGTCAAGCTCTGGCCGTATAATATGAGCTTTACGCTTCAGCATTATCAGTTTGATGTGCAGAACGGCACAGCGCCTTTGTGGAACAGTGTGAAGATCAGTCTGGCGACGGCTGTGCTGGGCGTGGCAATTGCCGGTATGACAGCAATTGCGGTGCAGAAGTTCAAAAATCCGCTCACCGGCCCGCTGGCATTTCTGGCCATCTTGCCGTCAGCCGTGCCGGGTATGGTGTTGGGGCTTGGTTATGTATTGGCCTTTAACAATCCGTCCAACCCGCTGCACTTCCTCTATGGCAGTTTTGCGCTGATTATCATTCTTAGCGTCTATTATAACCATGCCCACGCATTCCTGATCTCCTCAACCAGTCTGAAACAGATCAGCGGTTCGTTTGATGAAGCGTCAACCATGCTCGGCGGCAGCGTGCTGACAACTTTGCGTAAAGTGACATTGCCGCTGTTGTGGCCGACATTACTGGGTGTGGGTGTTCTGTTCTTCATGCGCACCATGGTGTCGCTGTCTGCGGTGATCTTTCTCACCACACCGGCAACGCAGGTCGCCTCGATCTCTGTGCTGCAATTGTCTGATCGCGGGGCGGTCAATCAGGCGGCGGCTTTCTCGGTCTGTATTATGCTGATTGTGATTGCAGCT
>NZ_ANNO01000128.1:0-13329 GCF_000409565.1 Pseudochrobactrum sp. AO18b | reverse complement strand
GGGGGGGGGGGCTTTGTATTGGAAAGAGGTGAAATCAGGCTGCTTTTTCCAGTGTGATACGTTGTGCAAGCCGCACCATACCGGCACAGGCTGCATCAATCTGATCATCCGCCACGCTCAGGCTCAGACGCAAAAAGCCGACCAGATTGCTGCCGAAGGAATCGCCGGGCATAGTCGCAATCTTTTCTTCTTCCAGCAGGCGCATCGCAAATTCCGCACCGGTCATGCCGGTGGCGCGGATATCTGCCAGAATGAACATGCCTGCCTGCGGGATCTTGCAGGAAATTCCGGCATGACCATCGAGGCGCTCGGAAATCATTTGCGCACGGCGGTAGAAATTTTCAAGCATTTGCTGAGCGGCGGTTGCCGGACGGTTCAGCGCATAGGCAGTCATATCCGCGATGAAAGGCTGTACGCCGAACAGCAGATATTCTGACAAAGGCAGCAGGCGATCCGTAAAATCTTCCGGTCCGATGCACCAGCCGCTGCGGAAGCCCGGCGCGGAATGGGATTTGGAAATCGAGGCAACCACAACGGTACGCTCGGCCAGTTCTGGCAGATCAAGCGGAGAGGCAAATTCACCGTCAAAGACCAGCAATTCATAAACCTCGTCGGAGATGATCCAGAGGTTGTGCTTGCGGCAGACTTCGCCGATGGCTGCGATTTCTTCACGGCTCAGCATGGCGCCGGTCGGGTTATGCGGTGAGTTGAGCAGCAGCACGCGCGAACGTGGTGTGATTGCTTTTTCCAGATCGGCAGCCTGCAGGCGGAAACCGTTGGTTTCACTGACCGGCATATAGACCGGTGTGGCACCGGTTGCTTTAATCACGCCTTCATAAGTCGCATAGCACGGATTGGTGGTGATGACTTCGTCACCTTCTTCGGCCAGACCAAGCATGGCAATTGCCAGTGCGCTTTGTGTGCCAGGAAAGCAGAGAATCTGCTGCTGGCTGATCTTGCGACCGGTGCGCTTCGAATATTTGTCAGACAGAGCTGCAAGAATCGACGGCTCCCCACGGCCGCTGGTATAGCGGGTGCGGCCTGCGCGCATAGAGCGGGCAGCCTCATCAATCATATCGGCAGGTGTCGGAATATCCGGCTCGCCGATGGTCAGCTCGATAATATCTTCGCCTGCGGCTTTCATCTCGCGGGCGCGCATATGGACAGCCCATTTGTGTGAGCCTTTGCTGCTCAAACGCTCGGTAATACGCGCATAATGCATCTTGAGCGCTCCTCCGTATTTTTATTCATGCTTGCTGCATCTTTTAATAATTCATGCGTTGTATCGCATGAACCGAAGTTAAGACCAGTGTTGTTTCTGCATGACATCAGAAAAGCGCATAAATTATGGTGGGAATTATTGCTCAACATTATGATCTATTGAAATCTTCAGGCTTGTCATGAGCGGGCAGAGTTTATAACCATCACGGGTAATTTTGTAATCTGTCCGGTGAAGCTTCTATGACCAATACCAATTTAACGCTTTTTATCTGTGATCTGCTGAGTGCTGCGGGTTCATTCACACTGCTGATCGGTTTGCTGGTCGTATTGTTCTCCACATCCCTGCATGGTGATGCGGGTCAAAGCGATGACAAGGGCTTGGTTGTTAAAGCATCCAAACATTTCAGAACCGGCTTGATTCTGGCAATTCTGGGTGCTCTGCTTCTGACTATGTCGGCATCATTTGAGCTGATAATTTACTAATAAATAAAATGACAGCCGGAGGGGATGTGATCCGGCAGTTTATAATGCGCTTATCCGGAGGGGAGCTTGCCAATGGCAGCGGATATTCTTGTCAGTCAGGCTGATGTTTTTTCGCATATGCGCATTATCAATGGCATGGGCATAAGCTTGTGCCTGTCGCGCTTGCTGGTCTTCGCGTCCAAATTTATTCAGCACCCTTCGAAGAATAAGATATCCTATATCCACATCGGCTGGATACTGGTTGTATTTTTATGGATTATTCAGTTCTGGTGGGATTATCTCATCGAGAGCAACAGCAAAACCTATGATATTGTTACTTATATCTTAGAGCTGTTTTATGTCTTTGGTCTGTTTTTCATCTGCGTTACCCTGACGCCGGATGACATTAAAGAATACGGGGATTACGAGACCTATTTCTTTTCGCGAAAGAAATGGCTTTTTGCCCTCTTTATTTTCATCAACAGTATGCAGTCTTTTGAACAGATCAGAACATCCTTCATTAAAAATGAAACCGATAATATGGTCGTTCTGCCGGTTGTCATGGTGCTGGAAACCATCGTTATTCTGATTGCGATGAATATTAAGCGCAGGCGATTTCAATATGTGATGATTGGCCTGTTATTTTCCACGATCATTCTGGATTTCATTTTCCTGTCGTGAGGTAAGCCTTCTTAAGTTTGCACAGGGCAGGCAGTGGCAGATTTATGCAACTTGCCGGTTTCGGTGTGTTTCATAAATCTGATTCATTCCTGTTAATTCGGTGTCATATCCACCCTCTATTGCGGAACCAGTTTTTCAACAAACGGGATCTGCAATGTTCAGAAAACTTTCTATCGCCGCTTTGACACTCACCGTCTCTGCAACATCGTCAATGGCTGCAACCAATATCAGCTGGTGGCACGGCATGGGCGGCGCGAATGCTGACGTGATCAATGAGATCTCCAAGCGCTTCAATGAATCCCAGCAGTCCTGCGCGCTGACACCGGTTTCCAAAGGTTCTTATGAAGAAGCGCTGGCCTCCGGTATTGCTGCATTCCGCTCCGGCGAACAGCCGAATATTCTTCAGGTTTTTGATGCCGGTGCAGCCACTATCATCAATGCAAAAGGCGCAACTGTTCCTGCTGAAGACCTGATCAACAATGCCGGTTATAAATTTGACCGTGAAGCCTTTATCGAAGGCGTGCGCTATTTCTATGCGGCTCCGGATGGCAAGTTTGTTGGTATGCCGTTCAACTCCTCCGCGCCGATCATGTATATCAATACCGAAGCGCTGAAAAAGGCTGGTGTTGAAGCCCCGAAGACCTGGGAAGAGTTTGAAGTCGTTGCACCGAAGCTTAAAGAAGCCGGTTATATTCCGCTTACCGCTTCGCAGCTGACATGGCAGTTCACCGAGAACTTCTTCTCCCGTCAGAACATCCAGTTCGCCACCAATAATAACGGTTATGACAGCGTTCAGGACACCAAGCTGAATGTGACTGATCCGAACCTCATCATGATGTTCGAAAAGCTGAAAGATTGGGCTGATAAAGGCTATTTCGGCTTCTACGGTGCAGGCTGGGCAGATAATCAGAAGCCTTTTGATGAAGGTAAAGTTGCTTTCTGGATCGGTTCTTCCGGTTCTTTCGGTGGCCTGCAGAAAACTGCAAAAATGGAATTCTCCGCTGACTTCCTGCCTTATTGGAAAGCCGTTGACGGTGCAGGCACCAACACATTTATCGGTGGTGCAGCTCTGTTCGCCATGGCCGGTAAGCCGGACGCAGAAAACAAATGCGTGGCTGACTTCTTCCAGTTCCTGACTTCGCCGGAAGTGCAGAAATATTACCATCAGGCAACCGGCTATGTGGCGATCACCAAAGCTGCATATGAACTGGCTAAATCTGAAGGCTATTACGAAAAGACACCGGTTGCCGAAGTCGGCATCAAGCAGCTGATGTTGCAGTCCGGTGACTGGTCGAAAGGCTACCGCCTCGGTTTCTACCCGCAGATCCGGACCATCATGGAACGCGAATATAACCGTATTTTCGCTGGCGAAACCACTGTTAAACAGGCTTTCGAGACAGTTGAAAAAGAAGGCAATGACCTGCTGACCCGTTTCGCAAAGACCGCGAAATAACAACTGAGATTTTCTCAATGTGATGAACGGGGTCGGAGCAAATCATGCCTGACCCCGTTTTTAATAGATGCTTCTCAAAAAGACGGGGATTTGCCGCGTGGCATATATCCAGACTTCTCAACCTTCAAAGCTCGCTGCGTTCTTCTCGCGCTTGCCGCTGATTGGTAATGCAAAACAGCCAGAAGCAGCCAAGCGGGTGCAGTTTAATTCACGCCTGCTGCCCTATCTTTTGCTGGCGCCGCAGCTGGCTGTTGTTTTAATTTTCTTTTATTGGCCGTCTGTTCAGGCCATTCAGTCATCCTTCTATATTGAAGACCCGTTCGGTTTCGGTGCGACCTTTGTCGGGCTGGAAAACTATACGGATGTACTGGTTAGCCCTGAATATCGCGGCATTGCCGGTTTTACGGCGATTTTTACGATTATTGTTACAGCCCTGTCGTTGGGCATTGGCATGTTGCTGGCGGTAAAAGCTGATGCGGTTATCCGTGGCAATGCTGCCTATAAAACAGTGCTGATCTCGGTCTATGCCATTGCGCCGCCGGTTGCCGGTCTCATCGGGATGATGATCTTCGACCAGCATATCGGCCCGTTTGTGAAAATGGCTGCATGGTTCGGCTGGGATATGAAAGTCGGGCTGAACTATTTCGACACAGCGTTTGCGATGATCGTCGTCTCAGTCTGGAAACAGATCCCTTATAATTTCATTTTTATCCTGTCCGGCTTGCAGGCGGTTCCGGCCTCGGTGCGTGAGGCTGCGGTGATGGATTGCCGTTCCGGTGCCCGTCGTTTCCGCACGGTCATTCTGCCTTTGCTGGCACCGACCGTGTTCTTTCTGCTGATTATCAATATCACCTATTCGCTGTTCGATACTTTCGGTGTGATCGACGTGATGGTGAAGGATAAGGCCGCCAATAATCCGATTACGCTGGTCTATAAAGTGTTCATGGATGGCTTCCGCGGTAATGACATCGGCAGCTCTTCGGCACAATCCGTCATTCTGATGGTGGTGGTATTCACGCTGACCATCGTGCAGTTCCGCTTCGTCGAGCGGCGCATTCATTACAATTAAGCGGGTGACGAGATGCATAAAGTTAAGATTACCGATCATCTGATCCTGCTGGCCGGAGCGCTGTTTCTGATCTTGCCGGTGGTGGTGGCTTTCACCACCTCCAGCCATACGGCGGCGGATATTCACTCCAACGGTCTGTCTCTGAGCTGGGGCGGCAACTTCACGGAAACCTATAGCAATGTGCTGACCCGTGAGGGCGGTTTCACCGGACAGATCACCGGCTCGCGGATGCTGCTGAATTCGCTGATCCTCGGCCTCGGTTTTGCAATCGGCAAGATTGTGCTGTCGATGCTGGCGGCCTATGCGATTGTCTATTTCCGCTTTCGCTTTGCCACGCTGGCATTCTGGCTGATTTTCACCACGCTGTTGCTGCCGCTGGAAGTACGTATCGTGCCTTCTTATCAGGTGGTGTCGTCCTTCGGTATGCTCAACAGTTATTCAGGGCTGATTGTGCCGCTGCTGGCCTCGGCTACGGGTACTTTCTATTTCCGGCAGTTCTTTAAATCGGTGCCGGATGAATTGCTGGAGGCCTCCCGTATTGACGGGGCAGGACCGGTGAAATTTTTCATCGATGTGTTGTTGCCGCTGTCACGCACCATGATCGCCGCAATGTTTATCATCATGTTTGTCTATGGCTGGAACCAATATCTCTGGCCGATGCTGGTGACGACCGATGAGAGCTTCTTCACGCTGATGCGCGGTATCAAGCAGATTTTGCAGGTGTGGGTCGGGGCGCAAATTCCGGATTATAACGAGGCTTTTGCTCTTGCCGTGCTGGCCATGGTGCCGCCGGTGCTGATCGTCGTGGTGTTCCAGCGTTGGTTCATCAAAGGTCTGACCGAGAGCGACAAGTAAGAGATTTTAGGAGCCTTCAATGGCACAGGTTAAAATTGAAAATGTATCGAAAATCTATGCGGGCGGCACTAAAGCCGTCAGTGCAGTGAATATCGATATTAAAGACGGCGAATTCATTGTTCTGGTCGGCCCTTCCGGCTGCGGAAAGTCCACTTTGCTGCGCATGGTGGCTGGGCTGGAAACCATCTCGGAAGGTGAGGTGGCAATCGGCAACCGCACCGTGAATGAGGTGGAACCGGCAGATCGTGACATTGCCATGGTATTTCAGAACTATGCGCTTTATCCGCATATGACGGTCTATGATAATATGGCTTATGGTTTGCGGAACCGCAAAACGCCGAAGGCCGAGATCGAGGCGCGTGTGGCAGAAGCTGCGCGGATGCTGGAGCTGGAACCTTATCTGCAACGCAAGCCGCGTGCGCTTTCCGGTGGTCAGCGCCAGCGCGTGGCAATGGGACGTGCAATTGTGCGCAAACCTGCGGTGTTTCTGTTTGACGAGCCTTTGTCCAATCTCGACGCCAAATTGCGTGTTTCCATGCGCGGAGAAATCCGTCAGTTACAGCGTCGTCTTGGTACGACATCGATCTATGTAACCCATGATCAGCTGGAAGCGATGACACTGGCGGATCGTCTGGTGGTGTTGAATGGCGGCGAGATTGAGCAGATCGGCGCGCCGCTGGAGATTTATCACAAGCCTGCATCGACCTTTGTCGCCAGCTTTATCGGCTCTCCGGCGATGAACTTGGCTGACGGTACTGTGCATCAGGCGCAGCTGATGCTGGGCGAAGATATTGTGAATCTCGGCATGGAGCCATCTGTGCAGGGCGAGGTGACAATCGGTATCCGTGCGGAAGATCTGCATATCGCCAAAGCGCATGAACAGGCGATTCAGTTTCGCACAGAATATGTGGAAGAGCTGGGTGCACAACGTATCGTGCATGGCTATGCGGGCAATCAGAAACTGGTCGCCGCACTGCCCCCGCAGGCTGAAATCCGTGATCAGATGCGACTGGCTGTAGCGCCTGAAAAGCTGCACTTCTTCGATAAGCAAACCGGCAAGCGCATTGGATTGTCGCAAACTGCCGCAACTGCTGTAAAAGCAGCCCAAGCTGTTTCTGCCTGAAATATTGCACAAGACTGAGAAATGACATGACTGAAGTAATGACTGTTGAAACCATGATCCGCACACAAGTTTCTGCTCTGGATGTGCCATCCCATGAGGAGCGCCAGAGCATCACCCAGCTGGATAAAACCATGGCTGCGCATGATGCCAAGCTGGTTTCTATGGAGTGTATGACCCATGTGGAAACCGGTGGTCAGGCTGCTTCAACCGCACCGCTGGCGTTTCCGTTTAATGTCACTGCGTGGAATCTGGAGCGTTGTCTGTTCCCTGAGGAAAGCGCTGCGAAAATGCTGGCAGAAAAACCGGCTGTGGCTCTGCTGACCGAGATGGACAATGGCATGGCGCGCACCGCGCAGAAGAATATGACAGCGGAAGTCGCCCGCCATATGGATATGGAATATGCCTATGGCGTGGAGTTTATCGAGCTTGGACTTGGTTCGGAAATCGAGCATTCCTTCTGTCAGGATGATTTCAACGAAAAAGGTTTCCACGGCAATGCGCTGATGTCTTCCGTGCCGATGCAGCGTATCTTTGTGCAGCGTCTGGCCGGTGAGCGCCTGTGGTTTTTCAATGGCGGCGATCAGCCACGTTTGGGGGAGCGCAATGCGATCGGTGCGGTGATTGAAACCGTTGACGGGCCGTTTCTGGCGGTATCCGTGCATCTGGAAAGCGCGTCTCCGGCAGCCTATCGCGAAAAGCAGGTGGCACAGCTGATTAATGCGCTGGAAGAAGAGTTTGGCGGCATGCCAATGCTGATTGGCGGCGATCTCAATACCGGCAATCATGCGGAAGGTGACTTCGAGGCGGAAGGTCTGTTCCGCGTCGCCGCCGAGCGCGGTTTCATCCGTCACAGCGGTGCGCTGGATCAGATGACCACACGTCCGAGCCTGATCACCCGCTGGCCTGACCGTGCAATGAAACTGGACTGGTTCCTGAGCCGTGGTCTGAATATTACTGACAGCCGCATCATCTCTTCACTGGATGATAATCAGCGTCCGCTTTCCGATCATGATCTGATTGTTTGCCGTGTTGATGGTTTCAGCGCTGCATAAATCGTGTCGATATGCCGGAGGGAGGCCTGTCTTCCTTCCGGTTTTGTAAAGAGCTTGATTGTCTCTTTTATGGGACGTTGTGGTTCCAAATAACTATCTTTTGGAGTTTTCGTCTTACGAGTAGGTTCATTTTCATCAACTTGAAACCATGGAGTTTTGAAAATGTCCAAGCCTTATAACCGCCTCGATAAAGACAATGCAGCCGTTCTTCTCGTAGATCATCAGACAGGTTTGCTGTCGCTGGTTCGTGACATTGATCCTGATAAATTCAAAAACAATGTGCTGGCACTTGCCGATCTGGCAAAATATTTCAACCTGCCAACCATTCTCACCACATCTTTCGAAGATGGCCCGAACGGCCCGCTCGTACCTGAGCTGAAAGAGCTTTTCCCGAATGCGCCTTATATTGCCCGTCCTGGTCAGATCAACGCCTGGGATAACGAAGATTTCGTGAAAGCCGTTAAGGCAACCGGCAAGAAACAGCTGATTATCGCTGGTGTTGTGACTGAAGTTTGTGTGGCTTTCCCTGCGCTGTCGGCTCTGGCTGAAGATTTCGAAGTCTTCGTGGTGACCGATGCGTCCGGTACATTCAACGAAATCACCCGTCATTCCGCATGGGATCGTATGAGTGCTAACGGTGCACAGCTGATGACATGGTTCGGTCTTGCCTGTGAGCTGCACCGCGACTGGCGTAATGATGTGGAAGGTCTGGGTACTTTGTTCGCAAACCACATTCCGGATTACCGCAACCTGATTAACAGCTACAACACTGTTAAAGCTTCGAAGTAATCTCCTGAGCCCATAGCTTAAGGATAAGGCCGTGTGTTTGATTGCGCGGCCTTATCTTTTTTGGGCGTGTAGTTTCATTTCCCGCCGTCGTTTTGCGGAGGAAGGAATGCCGAGTTCCTCTCGATATTTGGCAACTGTCCGGCGGGCGATAACAATGCCTTCAGTATCAAGTTTTTGCACGATGGCTTCATCAGACAAAATGCTGTCGATGTTTTCCTGCGTAATCAGCGTACGGATTTTGATGCGCACAGCTTCCGAGGCAATGTCATCGCCAGTTTTGCCCCTGATCGCCGAATTGAAAAAATAGCGATATTCAAACAGACCTTGCGGGGTCATCATATATTTCTGATTGGCAACGCGGCTGATGGTGCTTTCATGCATCTCAATCGCATCGGCCACCATCTGCATTGTCAATGGTTTGAGCGCAACCGCACCGCTTTCCAGAAAACCTTGCTGATGAGTGATGATCTGCTCACCGACATTGAGCACCGTCTGCGCGCGTTGATCGAGAATGCGTGTGAGCCAGCTGGCCTTTTGTTTGCAGGCTCGCAGAAACTGTTTTTCCTCTTTGGAAAGACTCTTGTCACTGAGCTTACGGCTATAATCTTCATTCATCAGCACACGTGGCAGAGCCTGCGGATTAAGCGTGATGCTCCATTCGCCGCTTGGTGTTTTGGTGACCAATAAGTCGGGAATGATGGTCAGGGCAGGTGTGCTGTCGAAGATCAGACCGGGTTTGGGGTTCAAACCACGGAGTTCGCCCAGTAGTTCTGCCAGTTCTTCATCATCCGCATCGCAGAGCTTTTTAAGTGTTGTGAAATCACGTTTCGCTACCAGATCAAGATGCTTAAGCAGAATGGTCATTTCTGCAGTCAGGCGATCATCGGCAATGAGTTGCAGACGCAGACATTCAGCAAGATTGCGCGCAAACAATCCTGCCGGTTCAAAAGCCTGACATTGGTGCAGAACACGCATAACCTGTTCAGGTGTAACATTCAGGCGTTTGGTGATTTGCGCCAAGTCTGCATGGAGATAACCGGATTCATCCAATGTCTCGGAAAGCAACTCGGCAATATGCCGCTCGGTCTTGTCCCTGATACTCAGATTGATTTGCTCGGCCACATGATCTTGCAGGGAATGTTGCACAGTACCGAAATCTTCAACAGAATAATCCGAAGAACCGGAGGAGGACAGCGCACCGCTTGGCGCTCTTTGCAAAAGCGGATTGGCTTCTATTTCACTTTGTACAAAGTCTTCCAGCTCAGCACGGCTCATTTGCAGCACTTTGAGCGATTGCTGCATTTGCGGTGTCATGGTCAGCGATTGGGTCTGCCGCAAAACGGGCTTGGAAGAGAGAGC
Source organism: Pseudochrobactrum sp. AO18b (assembly GCF_000409565.1). Taxonomy (NCBI): domain Bacteria; kingdom Pseudomonadati; phylum Pseudomonadota; class Alphaproteobacteria; order Hyphomicrobiales; family Brucellaceae; genus Pseudochrobactrum; species Pseudochrobactrum sp. AO18b. The sequence goes on along the minus strand of NZ_ANNO01000128.1, from coordinate 3,265 downwards.
CATTGATCTGTTTATAGCACTCTTTTCAGTGCTATTGATACGTCATGAAATTGTTGTAAGCACGGAATCAAAATTTTCTTCTGTGCATGAGGATTGATGATGCGCCACTATATTGGAATTGATGTCGGAACCGGCAGCGCCAGAGCAGGGATTTTTGACAGCAAGGGCCGGTTACTGGGTACTGCAGCCTGTGCCATTGAAACCTTTCGCCCGCAGGCGGATTTTGCTCAGCAGAGTTCGGCGCATATCTGGGCGTCGATCTGCAAGGCTATGAAAAACGCAATGACTGAAGCCGCAATCGCAGCAGACAGTGTTGCCGGTATCGGCTTTGATGCCACTTGTTCGCTGGTTGTTGCGGATACGGAGGGCAAGCCGGTCACTGTCAGCCCGAAAGGCGAGCCGGATCAGGATGTTATCCTGTGGATGGATCACCGTGCGATTAATGATGCCGAAGAGATCACTGAAATCGGCGGTAAGGTGCTGAACCATGTCGGCGGTCGTATGTCGCCGGAAATGGAACTGCCGAAAATCCGCTGGTTTAAGCGTGAACTGCCGCAGAGCTGGACGCAGACCGCAGCTTTCTGGGATTTGCCTGACTGGCTGGTGCATCGCGCGACCGGCACCGATATGCGCTCGCTTTGCTCACCGGTTTGCAAATGGACTTATCTCGGTGATCGGGGCAAAGCCGGAGAGGGCTGGGACAGTGCGTTCCTTGAGAATATCGGCCTTGAAGAACTGGGTGACGACAATTTTGTAGCCATTGGCAACCGCTTTGGTGCGGCTGGTGAACTGGCCGGAAAATTGTCGGAACAGGCCGCAACGGAACTTGGTCTTAAAGCTGGTATCGCAGTTTCCACCGGCCTGATCGATGCTTATTCCGGCGCGCTCGGCACGCTGGCAGTTGAGGACAATGCCGGTGTGAGTGCAACGAAACAGCGTCTGGCGCTGATCGCCGGTACCTCAACCTGCCATATTGCGCTTAGCAAAGAGCCGGTTTTCGTTTCCGGTGTTTGGGGGCCTTATTATTCTGCTCTGCTGCCTGATCTCTGGGCAAATGAAGGTGGTCAGTCAGCAGCAGGTGCTTTGATTGACGCGGTGATCGCGCGTCATGCGGTGTCGGTTAAACTGGCAGCAGAAAATCCGGGCAAGCGCATTGCTGATCTGCTGGATGCGCATCTGGCCAAAATGGCTGAAGAAACCGCAACCCTGACCCGTCACCGGCATGTACAACCGGATTTTCACGGCAACCGCTCACCGCTGGCGGAAAGCTGGCGCAAAGGCGCGATTGTCGGCCTGACACTGGATCACGAACTGGATGATCTGGCACTGGATTATCTCGCTACCATTCAGGCGCTGGCCTATGGCACAAGGCATATTCTTGAAGAAATGCGCCATGAAGGCATGGAGATTGACTCGCTGGTGGTTTCCGGCGGTCTGGCGCGCAATCAACTTTATTTGCGTGAACATGCGGATGCCACCGGTTGCCGCGTGCTGGTGCCGGAACAGGCCGAGCCGGTGCTGCTGGGTTCTGCCATGCTTGGTGCAGTCGCCAGCGGTGATTTCGCGAACTTGCCGGAAGCAATGGCAGCGATGAGTGGCAAGGGTGAAGTGCTGGAGCCACGTAGTGGTGAAATCGCTGGCTATCACGATGCAAAATATCTGGTCTATCGCCGTATGCAGATGGATTATGCCGATTACGCAGAACTGATGGATGAAAATCCGGCTGTTGATGATGAAGATGAAACTGAGTCTGATTTAACTGCTTGACCTTACCATTGTGGGAACCTTTATCCTGCTTGTCAGTTGATAAGCAGGAGAGGTTTTTATGGCACAGACTGCATCGCATACAATTCATGCACACGATGCACATCACGGGCATCATCACGGCGACCATGAAAGCGGCAATCGGGTTAAAGACCCTGTTTGCGGGATGATGGTTGATCCGGCTGCAGGCAAGCCGCACATGACCTATAAGGGGCATGAATATCATTTCTGCTCGGATAGTTGTCACAGTAAATTCAAAGCCGATCCCGAGAAATATCTCACTGCACAATCTGCCGCTGCGCCTGCAATCAAAGGGGCGCAATATACTTGTCCGATGCATCCGGAGATTATCCGTGATGAACCGGGTTCATGCCCGATTTGCGGGATGGCGCTCGAGCCGGTTATGCTGTCGCTTGATGACGGGCCTAACCCTGAATTAGTGGATTTTACACGCCGCTTCTGGGTAAGCGCGATCTGTTCTATCCCTTTGCTGATAGTCACAATGGGACCAATGCTTGGTCTGCCTGTTCGTGAATGGATAGGGGAGCAAAGAACGGTCTGGCTGGAGTTTATACTGGCGACACCGGTGGTACTCTGGGCGGCGCTGCCGTTTTTCAAGCGCGGTGTCGACTCGTTTAAAAACCGCAGTCCGAATATGTGGACGCTGATTATGATCGGTGTCGGAGCCGCCTATCTTTACAGCGTGGTTGCAATCCTGTTTCCGGATATGTTCCCGCATTCCTTCCGTGGACATGGCGGTTCGGTTCCGGTTTATTTCGAGGCCGCAGCCGTTATTGTCACGCTGGTCTTTCTTGGGCAGGTGCTGGAACTGCGTGCCCGCGAGCGTACCGGCTCGGCTATCCGCGCTCTGCTTGATCTGGCGCCGAAAACTGCACGCCGTATTGCTGCTGATGGCAGTGAAGCCGATGTGCCTCTGGATGAAGTGCAGGCCGGTGACAAGTTACGTATCCGCCCCGGTGACAGCGTGCCGGTAGACGGTATCGTGGTGGAGGGCCGTTCCTCTGTCGATGAGGCGATGATTACCGGCGAACCGGTGCCGGTTGAAAAGACCGAAGGTGATAAAGTGATCGGTGGTACCGTGAATAAAAACGGCTCGCTGGTCATGCAGGCGGAGAAAATCGGCGCGGAAACCATGCTGTCGCAGATTGTGGATATGGTTGCCAAAGCCCAGCGCTCCCGTGCGCCTATTCAGGGACTGGCTGACCGGATTTCATTCTATTTTGTGCCGATGGTTATTGTCGTTGCGATCCTGTCCTTTATCGGCTGGGCGCTGTGGGGGCCGGAGCCGAGCATGATCTATGCCATTGTCGCAGCGGTCTCGGTGCTGATTATCGCTTGTCCCTGTGCGCTGGGATTGGCAACGCCAATGTCGATTATGACGGCAACAGGACGCGGTGCGCAGGCTGGTGTGCTTATCAAGGATGCCGAGGCGCTGGAGCGTATGGCGAAAGTGGATACGCTGATCGTTGATAAAACCGGT
>NZ_ANNO01000127.1:0-9203 GCF_000409565.1 Pseudochrobactrum sp. AO18b | reverse complement strand
GCGAGCCTTGAGAAAGGCTCGGAGCACCCGCTGGCGGAAGCCATTGTTGCCGGTGCGGAAGCAAAAGGGTTGAAGACAGATAATGTGGATGAATTTGAAGCGATTACCGGCAAAGGTGTTGCCGGTACGGTAAAAGGACGGGCAGTTGCGCTCGGCAATCCTGCCATGATGCAGGATATGGGGCTGGATATTGCCGCCATTCAGGCGCGGGCAGATACATTGCGGGCAGAAGGAAAGACCGCGATGTTTGTTGCCGTTGATAACAAGCTGGCAGGTCTGGTTGCTGTGGCTGATCCGATTAAGGAAACAGCTGCAGAAGCTATCCGCACACTCCATGCGCGCGGTTTGAAAATCATTATGGCAACCGGTGATAATGAACGTACAGCGCGTGCTGTGGCGGCTAAACTCGGTCTTGATGATGTGCGTGCCGATGTGCTGCCGGAAGATAAAAAAGCGCTGGTTGATGAGTTGCACAAACAGGGCAAAAAAGTTGCTATGGCGGGCGATGGTGTGAATGATGCACCGGCACTGGCCGCAGCCGATGTTGGTATTGCTATGGGCACGGGTGCTGATGTGGCCGTGGAAAGTGCGGGGATTACGCTGCTCAAAGGTGATCTCACCGGCATTGCCCGTGCGCATCATCTGGCAGAGGCGACAATCCGCAATATCAAGGAAAACCTGTTCTTTGCCTTTGTTTATAATGCACTGGGTATTCCGGTGGCAGCGGGGCTGCTCTATCCGTTTACCGGTACTTTATTGTCACCGATGATCGCAGCTGCGGCGATGAGCCTGTCCTCGGTCTCGGTGATTGCCAACTCATTGAGGTTGAGAGCATTGAAGCTTTGACTGGAGCATTTCCAGCAAAAGTGGGAACCGGTTTTGCGTAAGGACAATGCGTGAAAACAAATAAAAAGCGGGCAAAACTGCCCGCTTTTTATTTGGCATGAACGGAAATCAGTAAGGGCTGTCGACCTTGCCGGTTTCTACATAGACCGTCTTGATCTGACTGTAATGGGAGAGAGCGGCGAGGCCGTTCTCGCGACCGATGCCGGAATTTTTATAGCCACCGAATGGTACTTCCACCGGTGTCAGATTATAGGCATTGATCCAGCATGTACCGGCTTTGAGTGCTGCGATCACACGATGACCGCGGGCGCTGTCTGCGGTGAATACACCGGCGGCAAGACCGAATTCTGTATCATTGGCGCGGGCAACGACTTCATCTTCATCGCTGAAGGTCAGAATGCTCATTACAGGGCCGAAGATTTCTTCCCGTGCAATACTCATATCATCACTGACATTGGTGAAAATTGTCGGCTCGATATAGAAGCCGTTTTCCAGTCCCTGCAGGGCTGGTACACCGCCGCCGCAAACCAGATTGGCACCTTCAGCTTTACCCTTCTCAATATAGGACAAGACCTTATCGCGCTGGGCAAGGCTCACCATTGGTCCCATCTGCGTGCTCGGATCAAGCGGATCACCGATCTGAATAGCGCGGGTGCGCTCAACCAGACGGCTCACAAAACTTGTCGCAACAGCCTCATGCACGAAAACGCGGGTGCCGTTGGAGCAGACCTGACCGGTGGAATAGAAATTGCCGAGCATCGCGCCGCCAATGGCATTTTCCAGATCGGCATCATCGAACACGATCAGCGGGGATTTGCCGCCGAGTTCCATGGTGACCTGTTTCATCTCGCTACCGGCCTGCGCCATGATTTTCTTGCCTGTCGGTACAGAGCCTGTGAGAGAAACCTTGGCAACCTTAGGGTGGCTGATCAGTGCCGCGCCAGCATCACCAAAGCCCTGAACCACGTTGAAAAGCCCGTCCGGCAGACCGGCATCTTTGTAAAGCTGTGCGAGTGCCAGAGCTGACAGCGGCGTATTTTCCGATGGTTTGAACACAACCGCATTGCCCATGGCCAGAGCAGGGGCAGATTTCCATGATGCGATCTGGATCGGGTAATTCCATGCGCCGATACCAACGCAAACGCCCAATGCCTCGCGGCGTGTATAGGCAAAAGGCCCGCCAAGTTCGACAAACTCGCCATTGAAACCGGAGATTACACTGCCGAAATATTCCATCGCATCGGCACCGGAAGCTGCATCGGCTACCAGTGTTTCCTGAATGGCCTTGCCGGTATCCAGAGTTTCCAGTTCCGACAATTCCTGATTGCGCTCGCGCATCAGGTCTGCGGCACGGCGCAGGATGCGGCCACGCTCAACAGGCTTGAGTTTTGCCCATTCAACCTGCGCTTTGGCAGCGGCTTCAACAGCCTGATCGACAATGGCTTGTGTCGCACCATGCAGGCGGGCAATGACTTCGCCGGTGGCAGGATAGATCACATCAAAAGCACGTCCTGTCGTGTCTTCAACAAAACGACCATTGATAAAATGTGAGGCTTGCGGCTGTGCACGCATGGGAAATTCCTTTAAATTCTTAGAACTTTATGAATTAGAGCATAGCTCAAAAATTGTCAGGCCGTGGCGAAAAGGGTGTTTTCGAGAACCGGAACGCAATGTACCTGTCGTGTACATGAGTACCGGAAGCGCAGAAAATGCCATTTGCAGACCGGCATGGCGGTTTTTAGTATGCTCTTAGCGATCGGATACTTGCCAGCGCGGACTAATCCAAGGTTCTTGGTTCGAGCGCGGCAGCGGTGTTTTGCCTAAGATATGATCTGAAGCCTTCTCGCCGGTCATGATCGACGGGCCGTTGAGATTGCCGTAAGGCACGCGCGGGAAAATTGAACTGTCAGCCACGCGCAGACCTTCAACACCAATCACACGACACTCCGGATCAACCACGGCCATAGGGTCATTGACTGAACCCATTTTACAGGTACCGCATGGATGGAACGCGCTCTCTGCATGATCGCGAATGAAGTTGTCCAGCTGCTCATCTGTGACCTGATCATCACCCGGTTGAATTTCGCGGCCACGATACGGGTCAAAAGCCTGCTGGCCAAAAATCTCGCGGGTGAGGCGGATGCAATGGCGGAAGTCGCGCCAGTCATCCGGATGCGACATATAATTGAACAGGATTTTCGGTTTTTCTTTCGGATCATTGGAGCGCAACGTGACAGAACCGCGCGACTTGGAACGCATCGGCCCCACATGTGCCTGAAAACCGTGGCCGCCTGCTGCAGCTTTACCGTCATAGCGGATCGCAACTGGCAGAAAGTGAAACTGGATATCCGGATATTCCACACCGGCAGCCGAGCGCACAAAAGCCGCGCCTTCAAAATGGTTGGTCGCGCCGAGACCGGATTTAAAGAACAGCCATTCCGCACCGATACGGGCTTTGGAAAACAGGTTGAGGCTGGAATAGAGCGTAATCGGCTGCAGGCATTCCTGCTGCACATAGACTTCCATATGATCCTGCAAATTGGCGCCGACACCGGCACGGTCTGCCACGACTTCAATGCCGTGTTCGCGCAGATGCTCCGCAGGGCCAACACCGGAAAGCATCAGCAGTTTTGGCGAATTGATGCTGGAAGCGGCGATAATCACTTCACGCTTGGCTTTGATAACACTGACTGTGCCGGATTTTTCGATCTCAACGCCGGTCGCGCGGCCATTCTCAATCACCACTTTGCGGGCGAAAGCATTGACCAGTGTCACATTGCGGCGTTTGAGGGCAGGGCGCAGATAGGCATTGGCGGTTGACCAGCGGCGGCCGTGATGGATGGTCTGTTCCATCGGGCCGAAACCTTCCTGTTTCGAGCCGTTATAGTCATCTGTGGTTTCAAAACCGGCTTGTTTTCCGGCGTCGTTGAAAGCTTTGAACAGCGGGTTACTGCGCTTGCCGCGCTGCACATGCATCGGGCCATTGGTGCCGCGCCAGCCTTCCTCACCGCCATGGGAGTGCTCCATGCGTTTGAAGTAAGGCAGTACATCCGCATAGGACCAGCCGCTGGCACCGCTCTCAGCCCAATGATCAAAATCCTTGGCATGACCGCGCACATAGACCATGCCATTGACCGAAGACGAACCGCCGATAACCTTGCCGCGCGGGGTAACCAGACGACGGCCATTCAGATGCGGTTCCGGCTCGGTATTAAAACCCCAGTCATAGGTGGACATATTCATCGGGAAGGACAGAGCGGCCGGCATCTGGATCAGCGGCCCTATATCGGTGCCGCCATATTCGATAACGATAACAGAATGCTTGCCGTCTTCAGACAGGCGGTAGGCCATGGCAGAACCGGCAGAACCGGAGCCGATGATAACGAAATCTGCTTCCATAGTGGTTTCCTTAATGCCGGTTGCGAGATGGGGTGGATGGCGCGCGTGCCAGTTGGACGGTGATGTAATCCTCAACCAGTGCAATGGCTTTTGGCGCTTCCGGCGCATCGGCACCCAACGCGTGGCGGATATAAAGGCCGTCGATCAGAGCGCCGGTACCTTCAGCAATATGCTGCGCGGTCTGTTTGTCTGTGAGTTGCTCCAGTGCAAAGCACAGGTTGGAATGCAGGCGACGGGCATAGACCCGCAGCAGACGGCGCATTTCCAGTGACTGTTGTGCATGGGCATAGAAGGTGAGCCATGCCGCAATCGTTTCATGGGCAAACTGTGAGGCGGAGAAATTCACGCTGATAATTGCGGAAAGCCTTGCACGCGGGCTGTCTGCTGCCTGTAAGGCGAGGCGCAAATCAGTGCCGAGTTCGCTCAGCAAGTGACGCATAGTGGCTAAAAGCAACTGATCTTTACCGCCGAAATAGTGATGCGCGAGCGCTGCTGATACACCGGCCTTGCGGGCGATCTGCGCAACAGTCACATCAAGCGAACCGCGCTCGCCGATTGTCTGAATAGCGGCCGAGATCAGATCTTTCCGGCGCAGCTCCTCCATTCCCACTTTAGGCATGTCTGTCTCACAAAATTGTTTGGATTTGGTTGATTATCGTTTTTATTGATTGATCAGTCAATCAAGAGTTTATTATTGTTTTATTTCAATACTATGATGCGATTATAAAATGTGAAAATCCGCCATCTGATGGGATTGATGCGTTTTGACGGCATAAGACTATTTTGCTAGAGCATCGGCAGTGAATGATGCGGAGTTTTAAAATGGCAAATCCGGTTTTGGTTGAAGTTGAGCGCGGTAAAGTGGTGGAAAGTCGCCACAGTGGTGCGCTGGCGCTGTTCGATGGTGACGGTAAGACCGTTCTGAACATCGGGGATGTAACGCGCCCGACCTATCCGCGCTCGGCGATCAAGGCGATTCAGGCACTGCCATTTGTGGAAAGCGGTGCTGCTGATGCCTATGGTTTCGGCAATGAAGAGCTGGCCATGGCCTGCGCTTCCCATTCCGGTGAACCAGAGCACGTGGCGCGTGCGGCTTCGATGCTGGCGAAAGCCGGTTTGTCCTGTGATGATCTGGAATGCGGTGCCCATTGGCCGTCTGACCAGAAAGTGCTGATCGAAGTTGCCCGCAGTGGCAAGGAGCCGACTGCGCTCAATAATAACTGTTCCGGTAAACATGCCGGTTTTCTCTGCACCTGCGCCCATATGGGTTTGAAGACCAAAGGCTATGTGCAGGCGAGTTCACAAATTCAGACCATTGTACGTGAAACCATGCAGGAAGTGACCGGCGCGGTGCATAATGCTGATGAATATGGCACGGATGGTTGTTCCATCCCGACCTATGCCATTGGTCTGGATGCTATGGCACGTGGCTTTGCCCGTATGGCAACCGGTACAGGTCTGGCACCTGTTCGTGCGCAAGCCGCCAAGCGCTTGTTAGATGCCTGCATGGCTGCGGCGTTTTATGTGGCCGGTAGCCGTCGTGCCTGTACTGAGTTGATGGAACTCGCACCGGGTCGTATTTTCGTGAAAACCGGTGCGGAAGGTGTGTTCTGCGGTGCCGTGCCTGAACTGGGTGTAGGCTTTGCCATGAAATGCGATGATGGTGCCACCCGTGCAGCAGAAGTTATGGTGACACGTTTGCTGGCACAGCTCTTTGCAAAAGATGCAGAATTGTCGGGCAAGCTGGAAGCTCGTGCAACGCGCCGTATGAGTAACTGGAACGGCATTGATTTCGGTTATATTGCACCATCTTCCGTTTTGGTTGATGGACTGAAAGCTGTTTCTTTCTGAGAATAAAAAATACTATAAGTATTTAATAATTGAGCCGCGTATCATAAAGATGCGCGGCTTAATTGTTTTTCCGCGCAGCTTGCTTTTGTTGTGGTTACTTCCTACCTTTAAATTATGAGCAGAGCTTTTACAAAAGAACAGGACGATGTTCCTTCCGGTTTGGTGGAACGTCCGGTCAGTCACCACCGCAATCTGGTTACTCAAAACGGCCTCAAGCTGATTGAGGCTGAACTGTCACGTCTGCAAACCGAACTGGGGCAGGCGACAGCCAACGGGGACAAGGCCGCAATTGCTCATGTCTCCCGCGATTTGCGCTATTGGACAGCGCGGCGGGAGAATGCAGAACTGACACTGGCCGATAAGGACGGTGAGGTGATCCGCTTTGGTATGCAGGTCACTGTTGAGAATGAAGACGGCCGTCAACAGAGCTGGATGATTGTCGGCGAGGATGAGGCTGACCCGTCTAAGGGCACGATTTCTCACATCTCACCGCTTGCTGTAGCATTGTTTGGCAAGGGTAAGGGTGATCTGGTGACTGTGAATGGCCGCGAGCTGGAGATTATCAGCTTTAAAGCCATCAAATAGATAAGTTGCCGGCTCTGTTCAGAGCCAGCCTTTTCTGCGGAAGAAGTAAAGCGGGATCAGCGCAGAGATAACCATCAGCCCGAGTGCTGCGGGATAGCCCCATTTTTCTGAGAGCTCCGGCATGAAGCTGAAATTCATGCCATAGATCGAAGCGATCAGTGTCGGCGGCATGAAGCCTACGGCTGCCACTGAGAAGATTTTGATAATCGCGTTTTGTTCAACCGAGATCAGCCCGACAATCGTATCGAGCAGGAAGTTGATTTTGTTGTTGAGAAAATCAACGTAATTCTCAAGTGACTGCGTATCGCGTTCCAGTGTTTTCAGCCATGCACGGGTATCTTTGGCCTGTGTCTTGGGGGAGCTGTTGGCAGTAATATAGACCAGCAACCGGCGAATGCCGGACAGGCTTTCACGCATCCTTGAGAGAAACGTACCATGGGCACCGATTTCATTGAGGATTTCGCGGAAATTCTGGGTCGACATCGGGCGTTTGTTATCCGGACGGCGATAAATGCGGTGTGACGCATTGTCGATTTTTTCGCTCACCCCTTCAATGAAATCCGCCAGCCGGTTGGTATTGGTTTCGATAATGCCAAGCAAAACGCAAAGGCTGTTGGTGCGGCTGTTAATCAGGCCGTTGCCGCTTTTGGCCGTGCGCGCGACATAGAGCACAAAGGATTTTGGCTGCGCATAGCGCACGCTGATGAGCAGTTTATCCGTTAGAATGAAAGTGACAGGGCTGACAATCCGGTGATCATCTTCTGCAAGATGCAGGAATGGCGCTGTCAGATATTGCGCGCCGTTTTCACTGTAAAACCGGCTGGATTCTTCAATCTCTCCCATATCTTCCCGCGTCGGGATGGGGATATTCGCCCATTTTTCAACCTGACTTTCCTCTTCTGCAGTCGGATTGACCAGATCGATCCAGAGTGATTTTTGCAAAAGATCGTCTGTAATCTGCGTTGCAGGTTCAACCGGAATGAGAAGGTCGCCGTTGCGATAATATACAGTCAGCATCTTTGCTCAAAAATCCCTGTCAATAAAATGAAACAGCACTATAGCCGTATATATGTAAATAAGGCATGTCGATGCCGGTGACATATATCCGCCTGCTGTGGACACATCCCACGGTTAAAGATATATCAATCAGAGTTCAAATAACGGACTATAGCACCGGCGCATAAACCGGAACCGGTTTTCGCAAGGCGCGGTGCATAGTTTCAATAATTCAGAGTGTCCTTTCTGTGTCCGAACGGGTGCATAATGCTCTGAAGAAAAACAGGAATAGTAATTTCATGTCTGTCACGGGCGAGCCGCTGCTGGCTGAAGGTAATCTGCACACGATAACTGAAACAGCAGTTTCACAACCCGTTCAGTCTAAACCGGCATCATCTGCGCATCACGGCATGACACCAGTCTATCGTCTGCTTGCAGGCCTGTGTCTGGTACTGATTGCCCTGAACCTGCGTCCGTTATTCTCCAGTTTTTCAGCACTCCTGCCTGAAATTATTGCCTCTACTGGTATCAGCTCTTTGACTGCAGGGCTGCTGACGACTTTACCGGTTTTTTGTCTGGGCTTTTTCGCGCCTCTGGCTCCTAAATTTGGTGAGCGTATCGGCATGGAGCGTACATTGTTGCTGGCGGTATTGCTGCTGGCCTTCGGCACATTTCTGCGCGGCACCGGACCGGTTACGCTGATGTTTGCCGGTACTGTGCTGGCAGGAGCCTGTATTGCGACCTGTAATGTGTTGCTGCCCGGCATTGTGAAACGTGATTTTCCGGACAAAGCAGCTTTGCTGACCGGTTTTTATACAATGGCGCTGAGCGGCGGCGCGGCAATTGCCGCTGCGGTGACTTTGCCCGTTTACAGGGCGCTTGATAATTCATGGCAGCAGGCGCTGAGCCTGTGGGCGGTTCCGGCGCTGATCGTCGGTATACTCTGGGGTGTGCTGACATGGCGTGTGAAACATCAGCGGGCGGCCAATAAAAGCAAAGTCACCGGATTATGGCGTGATAAAATCGCATGGCAGCTGACCTTCTTCATGGGCTTGCAGTCATCGCTGGCTTTTACTGTGTTTGGCTGGTTGTCGCCGATCCTGCGTGAGCGCGGACTGGATGGCATTACGGCTGGTGCTGTGGTTTCCGTCTCCATTGGCATGCAGCTGATTGCCTGTCTGGTTGTGCCGACAATTGCCGTGCGTTCACGCAATCAGAGTCTTTTGAATGTGATACTGATCGCTTTTGCGACCATCGCCATGCTGGCGATGCTGTTTATGCCGCTCTGGTCGGTCTGGTATTGGGCGGTTCTGCAAGGCATCGGTCTTGGCGGATTGATTGCTGCGGCTATGACCGAAATCGTGCTGCGCTCGCCAAATCCGCGCGTGGCATCGCATCTGTCCGGCATGGTGCAATTTGTCGGTTATATGATTGCATCGGTTGTGCCGCTGCTGATCGGTATTATCCATGATCTGACCGGAACTTACACGGCCAGTGCCATGCTGTTCGTGGCGATTGGCCTTGTG
>NZ_ANNO01000126.1:0-7291 GCF_000409565.1 Pseudochrobactrum sp. AO18b | reverse complement strand
TGGGGAGCAGGGCGGGCACTGCATGTGCAGGCCGACAGTGAGTAAATAAAAAAGCCCCTCGAAAGAGGGGCTTTTTGCTGAGGTGCTGACCTCAGATAAACTGGCCGAGACCCGGAATAGAATTCACAACATCATCAACGGTCTGCGCACCGGCTTTTTCTTTTGCGAAAGCAATGGTTTCTTTCGCCACGCCGGTGATTTCACCCATGCCGAGGCCTGCGCCCATCAGCTTGGAACCAAGACCCATAACGCCGCCCATCATATTGGAGAGGAAGCCGCCTTTATCTGCCGAGGCAATCAGTTCCTGTGCGCCCGGAATACCGGCGATCAGCGCGCCGACTTTATCCTGCGGGCCTTCTTTTTCGAGAAAGGCAAGGATCAGGCCGACAGCTTTTTCTGCTGTGGCGCTATCAACACCAACATTATTGGTAATACGTGAAATCAGCTCTTCCATGATAGTCTCCCAAAAAATTGACGTTTACGTAATAAGCACTCTGTCGTGATGAAATCAAGCCTGCTCTGATGCCGGTGTATCATAAAATGCAATGAACAGGCGGGAAATAACCGGTGAACAGGCCGTAGAATATTGTTCTGATGTTACAGGACGATTATAGATTATAATGATTTGTGCCGTGGCTCAGATTATTCGGCGTGAGAATGAACGGATGAGGAGTATGTCTATGCCTGCTGAAGGAAGCATTTTTCTGGGTGCCAGCCGTAAACCGGATAATAGTTACCAGCAACCGGAAGAACTGGCGCTGAAATATGCCAACCGACACGGGCTTGTGACCGGCGCTACCGGTACGGGTAAAACTGTGAGTCTTCAGGTTATGGCTGAGGCTTTTTCCGCAGCCGGTGTGCCGGTTTTCTGCGCGGATATTAAAGGTGATTTGTCCGGTATTGCCGCTATCGGCGAGAAGAATGATTTCTCGGTAAAACGTGCCGAGGAGATTCACCTTGATCCTTATGAAATGCATGCCACGCCGGTTATCTTCTGGGACATTTTCGGCGAGCAGGGGCATCCGATCCGCGCTACGATTTCCGAAATGGGGCCATTGCTGCTTGCACGTCTGATGAACCTGACGGATGCGCAGGAAGGCGTGCTGAATATTGCTTTCCGTGTGGCGGATGAAGAGGGGCTTCTGCTCCTTGATATGAAAGATTTGCAGTCGCTGCTGACCCATGTGGCCGAGCGCGCGCCTGAACTTTCCATCCAATATGGCAATATCAACAAGGCATCGGTCGGTGCAATTCAGCGCTCGCTGCTGGTGCTGGAGCAACAGGGCGGTACGTTCTTTTTCGGTGAACCTGCGCTGAGTATTTCTGATCTGATGCGTACAACAACAGACGGGCGCGGCCTTGTCAGTGTGTTGGCCGCTGACAAGCTGATGATGAATCCGCGGCTGTACTCCACATTTTTGCTCTGGCTGATGTCGGAGCTGTTTGAGCAATTGCCGGAGGTTGGAGATCCGGAAAAGCCGCGTCTGGTGTTCTTCTTTGATGAAGCGCATTTGCTGTTTGATGAGGCGCCAAAGGCTCTGCTGGATCGTATTCAGCAGGTTGTGCGCCTGATCCGCTCCAAGGGCGTGGGTGTTTATTTCGTGACGCAGAATCCGCTGGACGTGCCGGAAGTGGTGCTGGCGCAGCTCGGTAATCGTGTGCAACATGCGCTGCGTGCCTATACGCCGCGCGAGACAGCAGCGGTTAAAACGGCTGCGGATACATTCCGTCCAAATCCGGATTTCGATACATTCAAAGCGATTACATTACTGTCTACGGGTGAGACGCTGGTCTCAACCTTGCAGGCAAAAGGCATTCCTTCGATGGTGCAGCGCACTTTGATGCGTCCGCCTGCATCGCGGATCGGGCCTTTGACAGCGGATGAGCGGGCGAAGCTGATTGCGACCAGTCCGGTATCCGGTCAGTATGACCGCGCTATTGATCGTGAATCTGCCTTTGAAATTCTGCAGAAGCGGGCGCAGGAAAAAGTCGCTACAGTCGAGCAGCAACAGGCGGAGCAGGATAGCGGCAGCTGGACAGATTATCTGTCATCCACATTGGGCGGCGGCAAACGCGGCAGTCGTCAGACCGTTGCGGAAACCGCAGTGAAAAGCGTGGTGCGGACTGTGAGCAATTCGCTCGGCCGTGCCATTGTTCGCGGTATTCTGGGCGGTTTCAAGCGCTGATTGATCTATAAGAAAAAGGCGGGCTGCTGTGCAACCCGCCTTTTTAATTGATATCAATTACATAACCAGAATTGGTGTTTTATTCGGTACGCGGTCATAGAGGTCGATCACGTCCTGATTGACCATGCGGACACAGCCGGACGAAACGGCTTTACCGATCGACCACCATTCCGGATTGCCGTGGATACGATAAAGCGTATCAACACCGTCCTTAAAGATATACAGAGCGCGTGCGCCAAGCGGATTGGTCAGTCCCGGTGCCATACCGCCATTGCGGGCGCTGTATTTTTCCAGTTCCGGCTGACGGCCGATCATATCATCCGGCGGTGTCCAGCGCGGCCATTTGCGCTTCCACTGAATAAGAGCGCGGCCTGACCATGAAAAGCCTGCGCGGCCGATACCCACGCCGTAGCGCAGTGCCTGACCATCCTGCACGACAACCACGGTACCCGGCATTTCGCCGGTCGGGTCCTGAACGAGCTGGCGGTAATATTTCGGATCAATTTTCTGAAATGGTACAGCAGGAATCGAATAGCCTTCATCTTCAACCGCCGCATACATGCTGGCATAAGGGCCGGTTGCGCCGCCATTATTGATCGGTGGGGCGACCGGAGCCGGACCGCCGGTCATGTCGATCACCGGAATATTACGGCTGATCTGCGTACAGCCTGCCAGTCCGGCAGCGGCTGTGACCGACAGCGCCGACATGAAAGAGCGGCGGGAGAAAGAATTTTCCATATTTAAACCAGTCTTTTCAGAACGTTTTTAAATTATGAGTGTGTGTCTGATACATGCAGCGCGTAAGCCCGCGTAAACAATATATTCAGACACGACCCGACAGAGCCGTTCAATCAGCACCGCAAGGGCGAGGGATGGAACGGTATAATGGCCTGACGGCCGGAAAGATGGATCTGCCGAGAATTACGCTGTTGAAAATATGATTAGGATTCCGGCAGAACATCCCTGCATAAAGCTGGTCAAAAATTGCCACAATATGGCTAAGAACTTATGAATTTTTAAGATTACACGGATGCTTATATATCTGTTGCTGTCTTGCAACAGGAAGCGTTATGTTATTACTGCACAGTTTAGGGTTTATACAGTGTACTGACATTCAATGATGGTCGCTTAAGCCATTGTCGCTCTTATGAAAACCGGTTGTGATGTAATTGTTTGGTTTTATTGCAGCTTTGACAGGGCGCTTACCCATAGTCTCATGTGATAATAATTTAAAATTTCCGTGATTTTTCGCAGAACTGTCGTTCTCTGCATTGCCCGCGTGCCTGTGTCGGCCTATGTAATACAGGCATGAAGAATTTGGGTGGCGGAAACTTGAAGCCGCCCACACCAAGAGGAGAAACACCATGGCTTTTGAATTGCCTGCTCTGCCTTATGACTATGATGCGCTTACCCCTTATATGTCCCGTGAAACCCTTGAGTTTCACCATGACAAGCATCATCAGGCCTATGTAACCAACGGCAATAAGCTGCTTGAAGGTTCGGGTCTCGAAGGAAAGAGCCTTGAAGACGTAGTTAAAGAAAGCTACGGCAAAAATCAGGCACTCTTCAACAATGCCGGCCAGCATTACAACCATATCCACTTCTGGAAATGGATGAAGAAAAACGGCGGCGGCAACAAGCTGCCTGCTAAGCTGGAAGCTGCAATCAAATCCGATCTCGGCGGTTACGACAAGTTCCGTGAAGATTTCATCGCGGCTGGTGCCGGTCAGTTCGGTTCGGGCTGGGCATGGCTGTCGGTTAAAGACGGCAAGCTGGAAATTTCCAAAACACCAAACGGCGAAAACCCGCTGGTACACGGCGCGACACCAATTCTCGGCGTCGACGTATGGGAACATTCCTACTATATCGACTACCGCAATGCGCGTCCGAAATATCTGGAAGCTTTCGTCGACAGCATGATCAACTGGGATTATGTGCTTGAGCTTTACGAAAAAGCTTAATAATTCGGCCTGATGAAAAGCCTCCTTCGGGAGGCTTTTTTATTGTTACAAAAAATTAATCTGATGAACTGACGTTTTTATAGATATTCTAAATCGCATTACTATAATCATTCTAAATTGAGTATTGTGCTTGCAATATTCAAAGAAACTCATATTCGCGATTAAAGGACGCTGTTCATGCAAAAATCTTTGGCAATCTTCTCTGCTTTATTCATGCTGACAAGTGCGGCTTCAGCGTCACCGGTGACTGACCGTCAGGCGCTGATGAAAGATGTCGGCCGCTCAATGGGCGTGCTGGGACCAATTATGAAAGGCGAAAAGCCGTTTGAAGCAGAAGCAGTACAGGCTGCGCTTGAGCAGCTGAAAGCAGATGCCATCAAGATGGATGCAGAAAAGCTGTTCCCTAAGGGTTCAGAAAGCGGGGATACTGCTGCTGCACCTAAAATCTGGGAAGATGAAGCCGGTTTTAAAGTTGAAATTGAAAAATTCCGTACAGCGACTGCAGCCGCTGCGGATGCCAAGCCGCAGGATGTTGATGCACTGCGTGTTAGCATGAAAGATGTTGGCGCAAGCTGCGGCACATGCCATCAGGCTTACCGCATCAAGAAATAACAGGCTTAGCCTGAAGCACATCCCGAAAATTGTTTCGGGATGTGCGTTCATTTAAAGCGATCAATATTTTCAGTCTGAAATCATATTGGAAATATTACAAGCGCTGCGCAGATTATTCCTTGCGCTTTAACAGGGTAAGAATTTGATATGAAACGTAAATTGATATCCGCAGCTTTGCTTTGTGCTGTAACCGGTGCCGGTGTTTTCTGGTTTCTGACGCAGCCTGTGCATGTTGACCGCGCCGCGCTGGACAAGCTGGCGGCAGGGGATATCAAAAACGGCGAACAGATTTTCTATGCAGGCGGCTGCGCCTCATGCCATGCGGCTCCGGGAGCAACAGGCGATGCCAAGCTGGTTCTGTCCGGCGGGCATGAGCTGAAAACCGATTTCGGGACCTTCATAGCTCCCAATATTTCACCGTCTGCTGCCGGTATCAAAGACTGGACATTGGCCGAATTTGCCGATGCCATGCTGGAAGGTACGGGGCGCAACGGAGAGCACCTTTATCCGTCTTTTCCTTATACATCCTATACTCGCATGAAATTGCAGGATATGGCGGATCTTTATGCCTTCATGAAAACCCTGCCGGCTTCTGATGAAGCATCGAAACCGCATGAGCTTGGCTTTCCGTTCAATATGCGCCGCGGGCTTGGCCTCTGGAAAATGCTTTATCTGAATGATGCGCCTGCCGTTCAGCTGAATAATCCTGATGCGCAGCTGCAGCGCGGGCAATATCTTGTAGAAGCCATGGGGCATTGCGGCGAATGCCATACGCCGCGTAACGCATTTGGTGGTTCTGATACAGCGCAATGGTTGGCTGGTGCGGTTTCGGCAGAAACGGACAGTCAGGGAAAGCGCGGCATCGTGCCGAATATCACAGGCGGTGAGGGCGGTATTTCCGGCTGGAGTGCTGGTGACATTGCCTATGGTCTGGAAAGCGGATTTACACCGGATTTTGACTCGATGGGCGGGGCAATGACCGATGTGATCGCCAATACTTCAAAGCTTCAGGCTTCTGACCGCGAGGCAATCGCCGCTTATCTCAAAGCCATTCCTGCCCATAAAGATGGTTATGTTTCTCAATAGGTTAACCGTGTTTCTGCCTCACGGCTTTGTCATTATTTAAACTGGTTATTGTCCATTAGCATGATCGTGCCGGTCGGCATATTTCTGTCGGACAGAATGGAATTGCCGCATCCGGAAGAGTGTGAAGCCTGTCTGTTCGCCTGAACAGCGCATCGTTTCTGGAGGATGCAGGATGCAAAATGATAAAAGCCGGCAGAAAAGCACTGCCTGTCGCACAGTCTATGTAACCGAACTCACCGATGGTATTCTTGACCCTGAGCGTGCCATGCTCGGGCCTGTGGCTGATGGTGGTACGATTATCGCCAATACTGCACCCGGTTGCTGGGGGCCGATGATTACCCCCGCCATTCGCGGCGGTCATGAGGTCACGCGGCCGGTCGCTGTTGAGGGCGCTGAAATCGGTGATGCGATTGCCATTCGCATCCGCTCCATTGTTGTAACATCTGCTGCTACGGCTTCCGGTTCGGACAGTGTGGTGACAGGCCGTAATAATGGTGATCCGTTCTGTGCTGCTGTCTGCGCGGAATGCGGTACGGAATGGCCTACCACCCATATTGAAGGTATCGGCCAGAGCGCTATCCGTTGTGACAAATGCGGAGCCGATGCCACGCCGTTTAAGATTGAAAACGGTTATACAATTGTCTTTGATGACGAGCGCAGCATTGGTGTTACCGTTGGAAAAGCCAGAGCCGAAGCCATGGCGCCGGATGCCGCAAAGATTATGGCACTGCCGGATACCTCCATTCAAAATCCGGTTATGACTTTTGCTCCCGCTGATCTGGTCGGTGTGGCCACACGTCTGCGGCCTTTCCTCGGGCAATTGGGTACAACACCTTCAAAAGCGATGCCGGATTCCCATAATGCCGGTGATTTCGGTTCGTTCCTGCTTAATGCGCCGCATAAATATGCACTGACGCCGGATGAGCTGGCGCGTAACAAAACCGACGGCCATCTTGATGTAAATTCTGTACGACAAGGGGCGATACTGATTTGTCCGGTGAAAGTGCCGGGCGGCGGTGTCTATCTGGGCGATATGCATGCATTGCAGGGGGACGGTGAAATTGCCGGTCATACCTGCGATGTTGCAGGCGTGGTTACGCTCGAAGTGCATGTTATCAAAGGGCTGGCGATTGACGGGCCGCTGCTGTTTCCTGTGGCTGAAGATGTGCCTTATCTGGCGCGTCCTTTAAATGCCATTGAGCGCCAGCGTGCTGAGGCACTTGGCAAGGCCAATGGCGTTTCAGCAATTGAGCGCGATGCACCGGTTACCGTAATCGGTAGCGGGGCTACGCTGAATGAAGCGACTGAGAACGGCCTGAAACGTGCGGCGGATCTTTTTGATGTTACGGTTCCTGAAATTATGAACCGTGCAACAATGCTTGGTGCGATCGAAATCGGCCGTCATCCGGGGATTGTCCGCGTTACCTTCCGGATGCCGCTGAAAAA